>JAPSLU010000177.1 GCA_031180405.1 Bacillus sp. (in: firmicutes)
TGTTTTATCTACATCTTTTACATCCGTTTCCCCATCAAGCATTGTGTGTCCACTTGCTGTATCCGTAACAATTTCCTGAATATTATCCCAATGCTCAACAATTTTTCCGTTCTCAAATCTAAAGATATCAAAGATAGCTTTTGGACCATTAAGTTCATATTCTGAGTGTACCGCTACTAGGTCTCCCTCTTCGATAACACGCTTAACCTCAACCTTTGTTCCAATTGACTTTAGATACTCTAAAGAACCAGTCAATCCTTCTCTTCCATTTTCAAAATTTAAATTATGCTGTATATATTTTTCAGAGCTCACAAAATTTTCGATTGACTCTTTTTCTCCGCTTTCTAAACTCTCCAACACTGCGACAGCTTTTTCTTTATTCGTCATTTCGCTTACCTCCTGATTTTGACTAGACTTTTTTTCTTTTACTTCTGAGGTGTTTTCTTTGCTTTGACCACAAGCCACTAATAAAATAGCTAAAACCAATAAAAGACCGATTGATAAAATATTCTTTTTCATATTATCCACTCCTTAATATTTTACTACTAGTTAATATAGTTGTAACAAATAAAGTTACATCTTAGTTAAAAAATTTTCTCTCAAAATTGTTATGAGAGTGAACCTTTTTTTATATTTGGTTGATCAACCTAATGTAACTATAATTGTTACAGGTAATTTTGTCAACAACAATTTCTAAATTCATTATAGTTTAGATAAAAAAATCATCCCTTTATTTAAAGAGATGATCCATAACTTCTTGAAGTGATTTATTATTCAATTCGTTTTCCATTGCGGATTGAACACTTTCAAAAGTAACATCCAATGTACCTTGTATTTCCTTCCCAACAGGGCAATCAGGATTTGGTTTATCATGAATGGAAAATAAATCCCTTTCTAGATGAACAGCTTTATAGATGTCTAATAACGTAATATCTTTTGGGTCTCTTGTTAATGAAAAACCAGATACTCCAGCTCTAGATGTTAATAAACCAGCCTTTTTTAAATTACTGCTTATTCTTCTAATTACGACTGGATTAGTTGTCACACTATTAGCAATCTGTTCAGAAGACAGCTTGGAATTTAAAGCAACTAAAGCCAGGATATGGATCGCAACAGAAAGACGAGTATTAATCATGTGTAATCACTCCCTTGTTACAATATTAGTTACATATATATATACTGTCAACATACTGCATAAATAAAAGGGAACACTACACTTCTAAAAATTTTACTCAAAGTAAATACAATTAAATAGAAATACCTAAATATATGTAGCTAAAATGATTAGTTAATATAAGCAATTACATATTTAATGTTAAATTAGAAAATTAATTCTGTGCACACAAGGAGCATCATTTGAATAAAATTACGGTAGTTACAATGAAATTATCTAATGAAACATTATCTAAAAAGTCATAACTACCCTTTATAACCATCCATTTTATGTTTAACTAGGATAACCACTCAAAAAACCTATCTCTTAATACTCTTTTACACCTCCCTACTTTTATAACTGGGAAGTCCGATACTTCCATCAATTAATATGCTGTTGGTTTTGATATTTGTAATATTTCACTTATCTCTTTCGCAGTTAAAATTAATGGATAGTCTTCCCGTTTTTTATTAATCATTATGCTCACCTTTATTATCTGCAATGTTTTCATGAATTACCTCTTTATATAGAGTATTATCCTCTAATTCTTTCAACCAGCTTTCTAACAAGTCTAAGCATCTTCTTCTTTTCAATACATCAGTACTTTGTTTTTGTTCCATTAAAAAGAACCTCCTATTCATAAATATATGTAATAGAAGGCTACTCTCTTTATTGTTTCTATTTACTTGTATCTAGAAAAATGGATAAATTAACTTGCTTCCAGTTCTTTTTAAAATTTCCTTCTTATATAAATCTAGTACTTCTTTAGAATAAGGATTTTTATCATATAGTCCCAAATAACAGATTTTATAACAAGGTCTTAAATTACCAAACACATGTGTCTGGATAATGTACCTTAAGTTTTCCTCTTTAATTAGTTTACCTATTTCAATAAACGATCCCATATTGAAATAAGATTCACATGGATAATAAAATTCTAAACAAAAGAAGTCCACATGCCTATCAAGACGTATGACTGAAATGCTGTCTTCTAGAAGCCCTGTATTCTAAATTTACTGCAATCGATCATATATCCTTCAATATTTCTTTTAGATGGCTTATCTAAGTTTTCTTTTATGACTTTTTCAATCGTCGTAATATTTGAACATAAATACTCATATTCAAAAAAACTCAAGCCAATATTACGTTCATTTTTAATACTAGTTAATGAAACATATTCAAGGTGAATATAATCACTTGCTCCATCTATTCCCATCATCTTGATCTTTGGAAAATTCAACTCATGGGTATATAGAGCAGCTTTTAGTCTCAAACCGATCGGTAATTTGAGCAAAAACTGTTTGAGAAGGGCTGTGTCTCTCGCCATTCTCTTCATACAATGTGCAATTTTCTCATCCAAAGGGTTAGAAGCTGTTTATGTACAAAAACAAGAGAAGCTCCAATCCCTTACTTACCAAAGGATTGGAGCTTTCTAATTCGATGATCCGAGAGGGATTCGAACCCCCGACCCCTACCCTGTCAAAATTGGGTGGGGAATATATTAGGTTAAAAGTAATATAACTGAGTTAAATAAGTATTGATATATCAGCGTTTTTGGCTTGTCGTTGTAAAATAAGTTAAATAGGATCATTGAAATAAATTAAGTCTGTGCAATTTATGTGCAATCTAAGAGTATGTATGTGGTCTATTTTTCACGCTGTAAGACAGGACTTGTAGTCCAGCTCTTCCTTATTATTAGAAAATTAATAACATCGAAAGATATCTATATTACAACCTTCTTACCATCTAAAATCACTAATTCGATTGGGCTTTCCCGTATCATGCTATGTCAATCTGCCTTTACTAATTAAAATGAAGTTCATTACTATTTACGAGGAACATCTCACCTTCTTCTAACTTATAGCTGTCACGGCTCACTCTCACTTCCAATGCACCTTTTAATACAAAAAGAATTTCAATATCCTCATGCCAATGATATGGAAAACGTTCTAAAGTATGAGTAAAGATATTAATTGGTAAATCGACTTGATAGTCAATTTGTTCATAATCATAACGCATGACTGTTCCTCCACCTATACATAGTAAATAAAACTTTATCAAAAAATGAAGCGAGAGGAAAGCTTGATTCCTTTCTATGGCGGGGGTAGTTGATTAGACTATTTTTTAGTTTTTCATAATAGGTACCCTTTAAATTTATTTTTTAAGATATCGTCTCAATAGTAAATAAGGATAGCTTAAAATAATTATTGCAGCTGCAAGTAAAAACACGATCCAAGAATATGAATTGATATCATCTCTAATTACCCTAACAAAGACATAAAGTCCTATAAAGATATATAACAAAATGGCTAACAACCAATACATTTTATCTAAATCTCCTTTTACACCTTTTGCAAACCTATTATTTATTTTAAGCCTTTATACAAATTAAAAAATCGTACATAGGGGCAGACCTAATGTACGATCGGGCATAACTTTTTATACTTTTGTTATTGATCATTATATGGAAATATAACCTCGCTTTATCGCAACTGATACAGCCTCAGATCTTGAATCAACATTCAATTTATTGTAAATGTTCGTCAGATGTGCTTTAACTGTTCGTTCGGCAATTCCCATATCAAATGCTATTTCTTTATTACGGTTACCTTTTGATACAGCTTGCATGATAAATAATTCTTTTTCTGTTAATATTGCCTGTTCATATTTATTTTTTACATCCTTTTGCTCACTTTTTGCTGTCACATTTAGAATTTTCATCATAATTTCCGGTTTAATCAGTGTATCTCCTCTTAGTGCAGACTCGATTGTACGGAACAAATCATCTCTAGTAGTATCTTTCAACAAATACCCTTTTGCACCTAATTGGATACCTTTTACCATTAATTCATCCTCATTGTAAGTAGTGAGAATAATAACAGGGATATCAATTTGCTTTTGTTTAAGATGTTGAATTGTTTCTAATCCACTCATAATCGGCATATTTAAGTCTAATAAAATGACATCTATTTTATTTTTTTCAAGAAGCTCAATCGCTTCTTGGCCGTTTCCCGCTTCACCAATTACTTTATAAGATTCATTTGTTTCTAAAATTAACTTAAGTCCTTCCCTTACAACTAAATGATCATCAACAATTAAGATATTCTTCTTCATTTTCTCACCCTCCTAAACAACTGGAATTTTTATACTTATACTAGTTCCTGTATTGACGTTACTTGTAATGTTAATGGTACCCTTTAATAGTCGAACTCGTTCATTTATACCGATTAACCCATAATGTCCCTTTTGCGATCCAATTATATTTGGATTAAAGCCAACACCATTATCGGTTAAATAAATACATAATTCTTTATTTTCAATAAATATTGTAACATTAACTTTTGTTGCTTGCGCATGTTTCATAATATTCGTTAAACATTCACTAATCATATACATGACATTTTGGTTTATCATATCAGGGAGTTCAGGTATCATATCAAAAGTCGTCTGTACTTGGATTGATGTAACTTTGATGAACTCTTTAATTTCTTCCTCAATCTTTTTAACGATGCTTATGTTAGATATAGACCTTAAATCCTCAATTGCTTCCCTTGCCTCTTTAAGTGCAACTCTAGCTTGGTGCATGGATTCCCTGACAATTTGACTTGAACGCTCCTTGTTTCCTTGCTGTATGTGTACATCGATTGCTTCCAGCTTCATAATAAGCCCCACAAGGCCTTGTGCTAATGTATCATGTAAATCTCGTGCAAGTCGTTTTCGTTCGTTTACGATTGTAAGTTCCTCGATTTTTTGATTAGCTGCTTCTAACTTTCTTATATAATACTGCATATTATCCCAGGCATTCGCTTGTTTCACATAAAGGATCGAATAAAAGGCTGAAATCGCAATAATAAAAAACAATATCGGAACGTAAAACGGTAACTTCTGGATCCCGTAATTAATTGAAACAATAAAAGTGTATGGCACATAAAGAAGAATGACCGCCAAAAGAACCTTAAAGGAGTTCTCAAAAAAGTGAATACTTTCAGCAATTAAAATCGGTAATAATCCTATAAGAACAATTGGTGAACCATGTGGCATGATAAATGCAGAAACAAAAATAATTGTACACTGTAGAAAAAAATAAAAGGATGAAAACTTATTTTTTAAACGGAAAGGATACTTATATAATACAGAGTGCAAAATCATTAGAATAGTAAATACTGTAGCTTGAACATATAATACATCATCTAAAAATTGTAAGACTAAAGTAGCTACAAAAACCAGCGATACCCAAAATATCATTCTATGCCTATATATAGAATAATTGTTTACCTTGTCATGATGATCAGAAACTACCTTTCTATTAACCATATCTTTTATACCTCCTTTCACTAAATTTATTAACTAGAAAAACATCATTTGGAGCAACTCCCTTTTTTGAGGCATTAATGTTTTATACTTCTTTAAAATAATGATTGATAGTATAAAAAAAGATGACTACTGTTAATACACAGAAATCATCTTTGAACAGTTATTTTTATGTGACTTCTAGAGTTTAAGGTTGATTAATAAGCAGTCCAACCACCGTCAACTGTAACTGTCGTAGCATTAACGAAACTAGAATCATCAGAAGCTAAAAATAAAGCAACCTTAGCAATTTCCTCTGGTTGTCCTAAACGAGGATTAGTCGCCATACCAGGTCTTGATCTTTCCATCCCAAATTGACTAATATTCGTTAATGTAGCAGCTATGTTTGTCTCGACACTACCGGGTGCAATTGCGTTACAGCGGATTCCACTTTTCGCATACATAAAGCCAGTATTCTTAGTGAAACCAATAACTGCATGTTTTGAGGCAGTATATGCTGCACCTGCGCGAGCTCCTTGAAGTCCTCCATTTGATGCAATATTTACAATTATACCTTGTTCTTTTTCTAAGAAGATCGGTAATACCTTTCTCGTTGTACGCATGACACCTGTTGTATTAATAGCAAATACCCTTTCCCACATTTCATCCTCAATCTCGCCAGCAGGGATGAAGTTGTCCATAATACCGGCATTATTAACTAAAATGTCAACTGTATCGAAAGTTTCAACAGTTTTGTTTATCAGATTCTGAACATCCTCTTCACTTGCTACGTTTGCCAAAACTGCAACAGCTTCACCACCATTAGATGTAATTTCTTCAACAGTAGCATTTGCTGACTCTTCATTAATATCTGAAACGACTACTTTTGCACCTTCTTGAGCATAAACGATCGCAATCGCTTTTCCCATCCCCGAACCTGCTCCTGTTACAACCGCTACTTTATCCTTAAGCTTCATTTTCAACACCCCATTAATTAGACTTTTTGGTACTTGCCCAAAATATATTACTTTTATATGAATCTATTTTATCAAGTATGTTTGATTTAGATATCGTACTTTCGGGCATCCTAACCATGTACAATGGGGCAAAATGTCTATTTAAGCGCGAAGAGGTAAAAGAGAATATTACTTAACCTACTTAAACTTTTAACTCCGTACCAACATGATCCATACAATGTTTTCGAAACTCAGGTAATGGAAGCAATGTAACGCTTGCCAATCTCACGGCGATATCTGAAGTAGATCCTTTTAATCCCTCAATCATCCACCGACTCATACAACCCACAATTCCGTAAGCTGTAAAAACAGCATGTGTTTCATCTTGATAGATTAACATCAGTCTAGAAGACAACTGTTCTGAAAGTTTATTGATAAACATTGGATCTTGAAGGCGATTACAATAAAACCTTTTATATATTTTTATATGTTCGCAAATAGCCATAACATGCTGTGAGGGCTGCTGTTTAGAATATAATTGCTTCATATCTAGTAGCATTTCAGCATCCTCAAATTTTTCAAATAAACCTAGAAATTCCCCTATAACGTGTTCTGTTAGTTGATGAAGTAAGTCCATTTTATCTTGAAAATGCAAGTAATAGGTGGAACGACTAATACCGGCTTTTCGAACGATTGATTGCACAGTAATTTTCTCAAATGACCTAACTCCTAGCAACTCAGAAAAAGCCTCCATGATTAGCCACCGTGTGCACAATTCATCCCCGTTGTTAACGTTCATCATAACAACTCCCCTTTTTATAAATGGACATATTCATTCAAATTGACGTTTGAAGTCACGTTATGGCAAGTATATGCTTAAATTATAGATATTTTCGCCCAGTAACAAGATTCTGATTAAAACTTCTTAGTTTTTCATTGAATTTCTTCTAAAACCAATCAGTCATAAAGAAGTATATCCTTGGCTTTAAGTAACCTTATTTTACTACTAAATGGAGGGGTATTATGAAATGGGATGAGGAATGTGACGTTGTTGTAGTTGGAAGTGGAGCTGGTGGACTTGTGGCAGCTATTACATCAGCTTATCATGGTTTGAATACAGTCATTATTGAAAAAGGGGATGTATGGGGTGGCTCTTCTGCTCTTTCTGGAGGGGGCCTTTGGATTCCAAATAATCATGTATCAAAGAGAGCTGGTTTAAAAGATAGTGAAGAAGAAGCTCTCACTTATATGCAAGAGGTCATTGAAGATACAGGTCCAGCCTCAACTTATGAACGTAAAGTAGCATATGTTCAAAACGGACATCGAATGGTGAAATTTTTAGAAGATTTAGGGATGAAGTGGGTTCCTGGAATTTTATATCCAGATTACTATCCCGAAAAACCAGGTGGAAAAATAGGCAGATCTATAGAAGGAGAAATTTTTGACGCAAGATTATTAGGTGATTTTGAAAAAACTTTAAGAACAGGTGAAATCGAAGCCCCTATACCGTTATACTCAGGCAAGGTAGCATCTCTGCCTAAGGCTTTTACGAATAGTAAAGATTTTCATACAGTTGTCAGTATGTTTTTAAATGGATTTAAATATAAATTAAAAGGTCATCACGCTATATCAATTGGATCAGGCTTGGTAGGTCGTTTATTAAAACTTGCACTCGACCAAAAAGTTGATATTAAACTCTCAACGCCTTTAAAGGATTTAGTTATTGAAGATGACAGAGTTGTAGGTATACAAGCTGAAAAACAAGGTCAACCATTATTTATAAAAAGTAAATCTGTTATTCTAGCAGGAGGAGGCTTTGAGCGTAATCAAGAGCTTCGCAATAAATATCATAATGTGGGCACTGATTGGACGGCCGCAAGCCCGGATAATACAGGAGATATGCTATTAATTGCCCAAAAACATCAAATTGACACAGCTTTATTAGACGATGCATGGTGGGGCCCAACGACTCTGAATCAAAATGGTTCACGTAAATTTTTGGTATATGAAAGATCGATGCCTCACTGTATGATCGTTGATCAAAAGGGTCAGCGTTATTTCAATGAGTCACAATCATATACAGACGCAGGTCATGCCATCCTAGAAAGACAAGAAAAAAATGGAAGGGCACTCCCTTCATGGCTTATTATGGAAAGTAGAAATCGTAATAAATATTTATTCGGAGATATGCTACCCCGGAGAACACCTAAAGAGGCAATTGAAAGTGGATTCTTAATCAAAGCAGATAGTATTGAAGAATTAGCTGGTAAATGTGGGATAGAATTTGAAGGACTAAGTAAGACCATTTCTCGGTTTAATGATTTTGCTAAGAAGGGGATCGATGAAGACTTTGGACGTGGAAATTCAGCCTACGATAATTATTATGGTGACCCTACTTATCCAAACCCAAATTTAGGGGCTATTGAGAAGCCTCCATTCTACGCTTGTAAAATTTACCCAGGTGATTTAGGAACGAAAGGCGGCATTGTTGCAAATGAATATGGTCAAGCTTTGCGTAATAACACCCCGATTGAAGGACTATATGCCACTGGAAACTGCTCGGCGTCTGTCATGGGAAGAGTGTACCCTGGACCTGGATCTACGTTGGGACCAACAACAGTGTTTGGGTATATTTCAGCGAATCATATTAAGGAACAACTGTCCAAACATGCTAATTCTCCAACAAAAATTAGCTAGAACACAAAACTAGAAGTCAATAAGAAAAGCGCAAGCGCCTTGATCAGCCTCGAAAAGTATAAGACGATTTGGAATAGAAGGCGTTCTTGGCCTTCAATTCCAAATTGTCCTATGACCTCGAGGGGCTAGGCGCTGGAGCTAGACACTAAAACTAAGTACAAAATCTTAAACTTTCTTACCTTTTTAGAAAAACACGACTTACCGCCAAGAATGGCGGGGAAGTCGATGTCTTTTCTTATACTTTAGACCTTTAGTAAAGTTAAACATTCTTAAAGTATAAAAAAAGTCGCCTTTCCAATCAGAATGGCGATTTTTTCTACTTATTCTCCCTGTGTAAAGGGATGATCTAATACCCTAACGGAATCAGTAGGACATTC
>JAPSLU010000178.1 GCA_031180405.1 Bacillus sp. (in: firmicutes)
AGTTACTAAATCTTTATGAGGATAAACACCTGTATCTAAAATTCCAATTGTCACACCTGATCCAGTTTGTTCTGTTCCTTTTGCGTCTAAATCTCTTTGTACTCCAATGGCTTTTACTGCTACATCTAACAACGCCCATACCTCTCTATCGTAACTAATCCTTACTATGGAATGGCTATTGATTAAGTCCGTTAATGAATTTAAATCGGTCTCAATAAGATAAGTGTTAATTGCACTAAAGTGTTTTTTAACATCACAACCACAACTTACTAAGAAGTGTTTTGCGTCTTCTGATTCTTCGTTTTTTACCTCAACTAATAGCTTAACCTTTTTATTTAAATCATCTTCTTCTTGTAATGCTTTAATTACAAACTCATCACACTTTGACATAGTTCCATGCATAAATAATCCTCCCTTTTAACGTTATACTTACTAGGAAAAAAGAGAGTAAAAAATACAACCTAAATGAAGGAAAAAATTCAAAAGAAATTGGTGTTATTCAAAATCTTGAACTGATTCCCATATTAACCCATAAAAATTAAAAGAAAAATATAAAACAGTTTATAAAGTTGAATAATGATTAATATCGTTGTTTCGGTTGAAGAGCAGCCCTAAACTTTACTTGTAATTAAAATATTGCAAAGGGAGGAGGGAAAGTTTATGTCTATTCTCGAACCGTTTGTATCCACATCTAATTTGATGTTTTAGTGAAACCTCAAGAAAATATAAATTAAAAAGCAGGATGTTGATAAAGTCTACATCCTGCTTTTTAATAACCATTTTCAGTACGACCTTAAAGAATAGAGAGTTTGTGCGTAAAGATAGATATTTGAATGTCTTAAAGTTTGGTGTAAGGACCTAATGCAATTGAACCACTACATTAGACCTTATCCAAACTTTTTTAATATTTTTATAGAACATGTTCTATTTTTTTTGTAAAATATAGGAACACACGTTCGTAAAAAAATACTAAGTTTTGGTACTTCTTATGATTTCCCCTAATTCTTGAATGGTTGATCCTAAGGTTTCTATCTTTTTCTCAAACCTAACTAACAAATAGATGGAAACAACTACCGGAAATCCAAAGTTACCCATCATGGTGATCCAAGCCTGAATATCTTCCATTTTGTGCACCTCCTCTCTTATCAATAGGGAAAAAAACGCTACTGAAAAACAACCGTTTTTAAATAATTGGAAAAATTGGTTGTATTTTGAAAATGAAATTTTCCTAGATTAATAGAAAGTCTTGAGGGGTGTTAGAATGACTTGTTGTCTTGAAACAACGGATAAAGAAACTTTTTCCAGACTCCTAAAAAGAGCAGCTTGGAGGATTCAATACAAAATAAAGACTGTTAAAAACAAAGAAATCGAAATGGAGGATAGTATCCCATTAGGTATTACTCCAAATTTTGAAGATGAAGTAATATCACGAATTTTTATTGAAGAGTTACTAAGTTCAATACCAAATCTAAGAAACAGAAGCATCATTAGAAAAATTATCTTAGAGGGATATACAGAAAAAGAAGTAGCTAGTGAACTAAATATTAGTCAACAGGCGGTGAACAAATGCAAAAGGAAAGCTATCAAAGACATGAAGGAACACATATGCCATTTAATAGACTCTTAAAACAAGCTAGACAAGGTGATAAAAGTGCAATGGAGAGTATTATTTTTCTTTTCGATGATGAAATCCAACATTTATCTAGTTTTTTAAGAATACCTAGAGAGGAGGCAGTTCAATCATTGAGGACAGAGCTTATTGGGTTGGTGAAAAATGCATAATTGGGGGAGGTTAGTTATATGTTCAGTCAACTTTTGAAAATTTCTTATGACAACGTTTTAGTCAAGAATAGGGGATTTCAAGTAAAAGAGAACCGTGTAAAAGACATACTTGAACAAATAGGAGAGACCTTTTTAGATGGATACCATGCAGTAGTAGAAGATCCGGTAAATTTCACAAATAAATTAGAAGTATTTCCTTCAGAGTTTAAAGGTTTTGCATATGAGGGAGCAGGTATGGCATTAAAACTATTAGATTTTTTTTATTTTAATAAAGGAAGATTCCAAGATTTCGCCAAACATGAGGGAGCTGCCCATTCATATATGCTTCATGTTGGAGCGGGCTGGAGTTATGCTAAGCTTCCTATGTTTCCCAAAAGAGATTTTCAAAAACAACATCCAATTTATAAATGGCTCATTGTAGATGGGATGGGATTTTATTTTGGTTATTTTCACTGGGATAAGCTTAAAAATGGAATGAAAGCTCCTGGAAAGATAAAAAGCGGCTCGTATATAGAAAATGCTTTTTTTCAAGGAGTGGGCAGAAGTTTATGGTTTGTATTTGGAGCCAATATAGAAGCGGTGTCTGCTACAATAAACAGTTTTCCAACCAATTTACACAACGATTTATGGAGTGGAGTAGGACTGGCATCAGCTTATGCCGGGGGCTTAAAGCATGCAAGCTACAGTGATATCAGAAAGCTTGCGGGTGACAATTTGACCGCTTATATGCAAGGGGTAGCATTTGCAAACACAGCACGTATAGAAGCTTCTACTCCAGCAGCCCATACAGCCATTACTAGTTTAGCCATGTGTAACATGAATCCAGTTCAAATATCCAGTTTAACTTATTTAGCACTTGAGGAAGCAAAAAAACTTAATAATCAAACTCCAATTTATCAAAATTGGAGGGCTATTTTACAGCAACATTTAGCGAAAGGAGTACCAGTTAAATGCTCACAATAAATTCAACCATAAAAAAGTTTATAGCAATTATGATCAGCACCATGTTATTACTTGCTGTCTACTTTTCTAGGGATAGCGAAGCTGTTGAAAATCAAATTGAATTTAAAGAAATGGTGATAAATGGAGATGTAGGACACGAAGATAAAAAGTTAATTCGAGAAGTCAATCCTAATTATCGCAATATTCAATCTTGGATTTCGTCAGTTGGTGCTGCAGTAGCTATAAATGACATTAATGGGGATGGTTTTTCTAATGATTTGTGCATGGTTGATCCACGTTTTAACAACGTCACAGTTCAATCTTTAATTGGTGAATATGAGAAATTTCAGCTTGAGAGTACAACTAAACAAACTATTGCACCAATGGGGTGTGTCCCCGCAGATATTAACGAGGATGGGCGTCAGGATATAGTTGTTTACTATTGGGGAAGGTCCCCCCTAGCATTTATTCAAAAAGAGACATCCGACCCACTTTCAAGTGGATCCTTTCAACCAAAAGAAATTGTAGAAAACATTGAAATGTACTCAAACGCACTTTCATTTTCTGATATTGACGGTGATGGTCACTTAGATATGGTGGTAGGAAACTATTTTCCTGATGCTTCAGAGGTACTAAATAAAAATAGTGTTAAAAAACCATTAATGCA
The DNA here is from genome assembly GCA_031180405.1 of Bacillus sp. (in: firmicutes). Classification (GTDB taxonomy): domain Bacteria; phylum Bacillota; class Bacilli; order Bacillales; family Bacillaceae; genus Metabacillus. Next base: position 3,392 of record JAPSLU010000178.1, read on the forward strand.
GGATTCTATGTCACAAGCATTAAACGGCGGTAAGAATCGGATTTATTTATGGTCAGAAGATCAAGGTGATTATTTGTATAAAGATGTTTCAAGCCAAGTCCCAGATGAACTATTAAATGGTTGGACCCTAGGAATAGGTACAGCTGACCTTAATAAAGATGGGTTACCGGATATTTATGCTGCCAACGATTTTGGCCCGGATAGATTATTATTGAACAAATCACAGCCTGGGAATATTGATTTCACATCATTGACAGGGAAGAAAGATTGGAAAACACCTAGATCAGAAATATTAGGTTTGGATTCCTTTAAAGGCATGGGGGTAGAATTTGTAGACCTAAATCGAGATGGTTGGTTAGATATCTTGGTAAGTAACATAGCAGAAGAATATGCTCTAATGGAATCTCACTTTGCCTTTATCAACACCGGAGAGTGGGAACAAGCTGAGAAAGGGATTGCTCCATTTGAAAATCAAAGTGTTGAGTTAGGTCTAAATAAGAGTTCTTGGGGATGGGATATTAAATCTGGTGATTTTAACAATGATGGTAAAAATGAAGTCATTCAAGCAACAGGTTTTATCCGGGGAGAGAAGGAAAAATGGCATGAGCTACAGGAATTAGCCACTATAAATGATGAGCTTTTAAAATACCCAAATTCATGGCCAAAGTTTATACCTGGTACAGACATAAGTGGAAAAACTGAAAATGCCTTTTTTATTCAAAATACCAAAGGTAGGTATGGTAATTATTCTGATGTCTTTGGCAGTAGTGAAAAGAAAGTAGGTCGCGGAATTGCAATAGCTGATGTAAATAGTGATGGATTATTGGACTTTGCTTTAGCTAATCAATGGGATCAATCTTCTTTTTACCTTAATAAATCAAAAAATGCAGGTAATTTTATAGGTTTAGATATTGCCTATTCTACAGACCAAAATCAAGATTCCCTAAAAATCACAGAAGGTAAAGACTCGACTAGAAAGCGGCATGCAGTTGGGGCTTCTATAGAAGTGTACCTTCCCAATAATGAAATACTTCTAGCTGAGGTCGATGGGGGAAGCGGACATTCCGGCAAAAAAAGTCATGAAATTCATTTTGGAATAGGAGACATTTACAAGAAAAAGTATCCTTCTCGCATTAAATGGAGAGATGAAAACGGTGTGCTTCAAGAAAAAAACATAGAAGTAACACCAGGATGGCAAACGATATGGCTGCCTATGGAAAAGGAGGGGAAATAAATGAGTCCACGTATAAAAGCGTTGCGAGCCTTTGGAACAGCCATAACGGTCTTAAATATCTTAGGGCATACCGTATTGGGATTTGAGCAATCCTTTATTCAGCTTCTTACGGCTGTACTCACTGCTTATTTAGTAGAAGTAATTATTGAGTTTGCAGATTCAAAGGTGAATAAAAGAAAACCGGCTTACCATGGAGGGTTAAGTAATAAAATCGATTTTCTAATTCCCGCACATATTTCAGGCCTTGCTATAGGTATGCTTGTGTATGCAAATAATGAAGTTTTGCCATTTGCTTTTGCTGCATCAATAGCTATAGTAACAAAAACAATTTTCCAAGTTAGTATTCAAGGAAAGAAAAAACATTTTCTGAATCCATCTAATACAGGCATAGCGGTAACGTTACTGCTATTTCCATGGATATCAATCGCGCCTCCATATCATTTCACTGAAAATCTAAAGGATGAATGGGACATTATTTTCCCTTTAATTATATTGATTTTAGGATCCATGCTAAATATTCGTTTAACTAAAAAAGGACCTCTTATTGCTGCATGGCTTGGTGGATTTGTTCTTCAAGCCCTAATCCGGAGTATCTTTACTGATATTTCTTTAATTAGTGCTTTACTGCCAATGACAGGTCTTGCATTCCTTTTGTTCACCTTTTATATGGTAACAGACCCTGGGACTACGCCTTTCAAAAGAAGGAATCAAATAGTATTTGGTTTCTCAGTTGCTGCAGTATACGGTGTCGTCATGAGTTTTGATGTTGTATTTACGCTTTTCTTTTCATTATTTGTTGTTTGCCTGTTGAGAGGCTGTTATCACTTCATTAAATCTTTATTAAGTCATAAAAACCAAAAAGCGGAGGAGTGTAGGGTATGTGCAAAGGAATTGCAATTGTAGGCATGGCATGTGAGTATCCAGATGCCAGTAATCCAAAAGAGTTATGGGAGAATGTAATTTCTAGAAGGAGATCTTTCCGTAAAATTCCTAAAGAACGCTTGAATTTGAAGGATTACTTTTCACCAGATAAGAGTGAAGTAGACAAAACATACTCTAATAAAGCTGCACTAATCAAAGATTATTCATTTGATAGAGTGAAGTTTAAAATATCAGGTCCAACATATAAAAATACCGATCTTACTCACTGGTTGGCCCTTGATGTCTCTGAGCGAGCTATTAGAGATGCAGGATTTAATGACTCAAACATACCTAAAGACAGGACAGGAGTATTAATAGGGAACTCATTGACAGGAGAATTTTCAAGAGCCAATATCATGGGGCTTCGATGGCCTTATGTTCAAAGAGTGGTTGAAAGCATATTAGAAAAAGAGAGTGCTTTTGAAGATCGTTTAGATGAAGTACTCGGATATATAAAAAAGGAATATTTAAAAGCATTTCCAACAATTAATGAGGATACTCTTGCAGGTGGCCTTTCCAATACAATAGCAGGCAGGATTTGTAATTATTTCGATTTAAAAGGTGGAGGATACACAGTAGATGGTGCTTGTAGTTCTTCGTTATTAGCTATTACAAAAGCATGTTCAGCTCTGGAAAATAACGAATTAGATTTGGCTATTGCTGGTGGAGTTGACTTAAGTATCGACCCTTTTGAGATATTAGGTTTCGCTCGTAATGGTGCCTTAGCTAAAGACAATATGCTTGTCTATGACAAAGACTCTAATGGTTTTTGGCCCGGTGAGGGATGTGGGATTGTTGTTTTAATGAGAGTTGAAGATGCTATTAATGAGGGTTTCAATCCATATGCAGTTATTAAGGGCTGGGGAATTTCCTCTGATGGTAAAGGTGGTATTACTAGACCAGAAGTTGAAGGACAGGTCCTAGCATTAAACAGAGCTTATGAGAAAGCAGGTTATGACCTAGATAGTGTTCCTTATATTGAAGGACATGGAACAGGTACAAAATATGGTGATGAAACTGAACTAAAGACGGTCTCTACATTAAAAAAGAATAACAAACATTTATCCTATATTGGTTCAGTAAAAGGGAACATTGGCCATACCAAAGCTGCTTCAGGGGTTGCTGGTTTAATTAAAACAGTTATGGCACTTTCTCATCAGGTTATTCCACCGGCTACTGGCTGTGAGAATCCAAATCCTGAGTTCTTAAATGAAGAGTCTAACTTACGGACAACCTCAATCCCTATTCTATGGCCACAAAATCAACCTTTACGTGCTGGTGTAAGTGCAATGGGATTTGGTGGGATTAATACTCACATCACATTGGAAAACCAAACAGGCTTAAGAAGAAAAGAGATGGATTACCAGAATGTTGGTTTAACTTTTGATCATGAGCTTTTTGTTTTTGGCAATTCCGATAAAAATGGATTAATAGATGAAATCTCTTCTTTATTGAACGAGATTGAATATATGTCCTTAGGGGAATTTGCGGATTTTTCTACTCATTTATTACAAAGGTACAGAAAAAGCGATTACCTTCTTACAATCGTTGCAAAGGATCCCGAAGATTTGTACGAAAAACTAGAATTGGCCATTGAAAAAATAAGATATAAAGATATTTTTCTATCACCAGAGAAAGAGATATATTTTGGTTCAACATTAATGTTAAATCAAAAAATGGCATTTTTATATCCAGGGCAGGGTTCACCAATAGCAAAAAACCTAGGAGTTATTGGTGATCTTGATTCTAGCTTAAAATTTGAGGAACTACAGGAAGACTTTCTACCTAAAGCTAGGGAAAATACACAGTTAGCACAACCGTTAATCACTGCGATGGGATTTGAGGGTACTCGTTTTCTAAATAACCTGGGAATAGATGGTGACTTTGGATTAGGACATAGTTTAGGGGAACTAACTGCACTGGCTTGGGGACAAAGTATTTCTACTGACACTCTTTACCAGCTATCCAAGGAAAGAGGAAAGTTAATGCAGAGTACACCTCAAGGCATTATGTTTTCAACAAATGCGCCGCGCGAGGTAATCGATATAGCAATTAAGAATGAACAAATAGACATAGCGGCTGTTAATCATCCCGAACAGATTATCTTATCTGGAGACGTAGATTGTGGGAAACGAGTATTGAAAAAACTTGAAAGCAAAGGTTTTTCAAACACTGTACTTAAAGTAACCAGAGCATTCCATTCAAGATTAATGAAGGGGATAAGTGAAAAATTTGAGTATACCTTGAAGAGGACAGAGATAAAGCAACCAAAGAAGAAATTCGTCTCAACTGTTTCTGGAGAGGTTATAAAGGAACCAGTGGAAATTCGATCATTATTAAAAAAGCAGCTAACAGATCCAGTAATGTTTCAAGACGCAGTAAATTTAATTGAAAACCAAGTGGATTTATTTGTAGAGATAGGTGCTGGATCTACATTAACCAGTATTGTTAACCACATAACCAAGAAACCTGTTTTATCTCTAAATATTGGAGCTACTAGTGTACGTAACATACTCAATATTATGGCTGCTGCGATTGCAATAGGTAAGGAAATTAATCTTTCGACATTCCTAAATAGGAGAAAAGTAAAAGCTTATGAAAAGGCAACGAGCTTTTTTGTAAATCCATGCGAAACGGTCCAAGAAGCATCTCTAGTGGTGGCAGACAATAGTCGAGTAGAAGAGACTGTTGAAACTAGCACTTTGATTATAAACAAGGACCGTGAAACATCAATTGATATTTTAATTCAAATTATCTCTGAGAAGACTGAATTACCAATTAATGCGATAAAAGAAGACGCCCGTATGCTTGATGATTTGCATCTTAACTCAATTTCTGTAAGCCAAATAATTGTGGAAACTGCCAAAAGCCTAGGCAAGGTTGCACCAGTTTCACCAACTGATTTCGCAAATTCTACCGTAAAAGAGATAAGTACTTACTTTGACGATGATAGTAATAACCATAAAGAAAGTAACCTCGATCAATATCCAGGTGTTGATTCTTGGATCCAGTCATTTCAAGTGAAATGGAAAGATGATCCATCAGTAGACCAGGTGATTAAAAAGGGCAAAGGAAAATGGATTTCTGTTACAAATAACGAGTTGGCAATAAAGCTTTCAAAGCAACTAAATAAGAACAACATTGGAAGAGGAATCTTAGCATATCTAGAAGATCCAAATGATAAAAAGATGGTTTGGAATCTTATAAAAGAGCTCCAAAAGAGTAAAGAACAACAAAGGCTTGTCATTATACAAAATGGGGATGGATTAAAGTCTTTTGGGAAGTCATTTTACCTTGAAAATCCCAATTCAACAGTTTGTATTATAGATGCAAAACTAACTGAGAAGAACCTTCCACTTATATTAAAAGAAATTCAATCATCTGATGGTTTTGTCGAGGTGAAATACACTTCGAAAAATGAAAGAAGGGTTCCATATTTAAAGGTTAAACCGGTAACACGGAAAGAAAAGAACTCTACTTTAAATGAAGGAGATGTACTCTTAATAACCGGTGGAGCCAAGGGAATTACAGCTGAATGTGTGAGACACCTCGCTAAAGAAAAAGGAGTTAAATTAGCCATCTTAGGAAGATCAAAAGTTACAAATGACAGTGAAATAGCCAAGAACTTAAGTCTACTCGTTCAACAAGATATTGAATTCAAATATATAAGTGCCGATATTACAAACCCTGATTCGGTTGCAGAAGCTGTAATAGATATTGAAAAAAGCCTGGGAACAATCAGAGGAGTAGTCCATGCTGCAGGGATTAATAAACCTAAAGCCATTTCAGATTTAAATTATGAAGATTTAGAGATTACGATTGATACGAAAGTTTTAGGTTTGAAGAATGTTTTAAG
>JAPSLU010000179.1 GCA_031180405.1 Bacillus sp. (in: firmicutes)
AAAAATCAAAACTAAGTACAAACATTATTCTTTCAAACATATTAAAAGGAGATTCATATGGAACTAACTAAACGAAAAATTATGGATGCAGCTGCCCCAAATCGTTCAACTGGTATTATTAACGGTGAAAGCTCTAACATCCTAAACTGGGATGATGTTTCATTTCCATGGGCATATCCTCGTTATAAAAAAATGCTGGCAAATTTTTGGACGCCATTTGAAATTAATATGGCTCAGGATATTAAGCAGTACCCTGACTTAACAGATGATGAACAGGACGCTTTTCTAAAAATTATTGGCTTGCTAGCTCTTTTAGATAGTATTCAAACAGATTATGCTGGTAAGGTTGCTGATTACATTACAGATTCAAGTATAAATGCACTAATGATCATGCTCGCTCAACAAGAGGTCATTCATAACCATTCCTACTCTTATGTTCTTTCCAGTTTAGTACCAAAACACGTACAGGATGAAGTTTTTGAATACTGGCGGAGTGAGCCTACCTTAAAAAAGAGAAATGAATTTATAACAAATGGCTATCAATCCTTTGCTGAACATCCAAATGTCGAAAACTTACTAAAGTCAATCGTTTATGACGTGATCTTAGAAGGACTTTTCTTCTACTCTGGATTTGCTTTCTTTTACAACTTGGCTCGCAATCAAAAGATGGTCGCGACAAGCACAATGATTAATTATATTAATCGAGATGAACAAATTCATGTTGATTTATTTGTTCAGATTTTTAAAGAAGTGCTAAAACAATATCCAGAATATGACACAGAAGAACTTGCTACATTTGTAAAGGAAACTTTTATTCAAGCTGCAGCACTAGAGATCGAATGGGGTCACTTCATTATCGGGAATAAGATCGATGGAATTAATATGAAGGATGTGGAAGATTACATTAAATTCTATGCAAATGTTCGGTGTAATCAACTAGGGTTTGAGCGACCATTCGAAGGATACCGCACAAATCCATTAAAATGGATTAAAGCATATGAAGAAGTAGATCTTGGAAAATCGGATTTCTTTGAGCAAAAGTCTAGACAATATACGAAGGTGAATCATGCAGACAATGGATTTGATGATTTATAAAAGCATAATTTTTCAAGAAAACATTAAACAAACGTTTAATTAAATGTGGGGAATGGTACAATCCTTCCCTTTTCCTCTTTCTATTTCCCTCACCTAACTTCAATAACTATTCCCTTTGCTGAAAATTTCTACATGTATCTAGTTTAACTATTGTTTTTTAGTGGTAAAAGATTAGAAACACTACACGCAAGTTTTGTAATAGTAGAGGATGATATAGGATGAGGTTTTCAACACTTTCAAACAAGACCTTATTACATAGCTATCATGAAGCTAAAAAATTACAGATAAATCCTGACTTTATTAAATTACTTGAAGCAGAGATTATCGAAAGAGGTCTAAATAAAACAAATACCCTTAGAAACAACTTAAAAAAAATCAATTAAGTATATGTAAGGTTGACCATAGTATTTGGCTAACCTTTTTCTTTGGCTATTTAACAAGTTTATTTGATTTTTTTTTCAGGAATATATTCAGGGAGACTATTAAATTCATAATTAAATTTGATGAGTATTTACTATCTTCTTGGATTTGTAATTACTATCAATAAAAAGAAGTTAGGAGAGTTTCCCTAACTTCTTACTTTTCACTCTGTACCTTCATTTTGTGACAGATCTTGATTGGATAGAAGGTGATAAGACTGAGTTAATATTAATGCTGAATGGTTTTCTTCCTTTGGATGCTGTACAACTTCAGCTTGGGCAAAAATTTCATTATTATAGAAGTCCTGATCTTTTTCATTCATTCCTAAAACCCCCACTCAAAGTACTTGCATTTTACATTCTTCCACTAAATACAATCTTTATGTAGGAGTTTAAACATCGAATTTAGTCATTAAATAGAGTACTGGGTATCTTCAATTCATATGTGGCTTTTTGAATTTCTTGACTACATAATAAATCACTGCTACCAAAATTGCGGAGCAAGTGATCGGAACGAAGTATGGTTTTGCTACTTCTTTTATGTACATCCAGTTGCTTCCAAGCTCCATCCCCAAATACAGAAAAAAGATTGTCCAAGGTACCATTGCCGCAACAGTATACAATGTAAATTTCCAAAGAGACATCTTGGAAATTCCTGCTGGTATACTAATGGCATGTCTTACTACTGGAATAAATCTAGCACCAAAAATAACACCTGAACCGTATTTTTCAAACCATGATTCCGAAAGTTCTATATGATGTTTGTGTATGAACAAGTATCTTCCGTACTTTTCAAGAAAGGGCCTTCCACCTAAACTACCTATCCAGTACAAAAACAGCTGTGCAATGGTTCCCCCTATCACCCCAGCAACAACAGCACCTACAAACCCAATATCACCAAGGACAATCATATATCCCCCATAACCAAGTACAATTTCACTTGGTATAACCTCTAGCATTAACCCGACCGCAATACCCAGATAACCAAGGCTTGTAAGCCACTCCAATAGTTGTAAAATAATATCTCCCATCAACTCACACCCTTTACTTTAATACTTGTACTTCCTGTCCATTAATAATAGGTATGAATTGACGCTTAGAATTAGTATTTCAAGTAAATAAAAAAACCTGTGGAAGTACTCCCACAAGTTTTTTTAATGAATGTCTTTTTTCTTAAACCTACCGCCTCTTACTTCCGCTATATTGGCTACTGCTAAAAATGCAGATTCATCTAAATCTTCAACAATCGATTTTAACTTTGCTTCCTCTAGACGTGTAATGACACAAAAAATAACCTTCTTATTATCACCTGTGTAGGCACCTTCACCATTTAAATAGGTAACCCCACGTCCTAATCTAGCTAAAATCGCATCCCCAATTTCTTGATAATGTTCACTAATAATCCAAGCTGATTTAGATTCGTCCAGCCCTTCTATCACAACATCGATCGTTTTAAACGCAACAAAATAGGCAATTAATGAGTACATCGCTCTATTCCAGCCAAACACAAAACCTGCACTTCCTAGGATAAAAATATTGAAAAACATGATGATTTCACCAACTGAAAATGGAAGCTTTTTATTAGCAAGAATAGCCAAAATCTCAGTACCATCTAATGATCCACCATAACGAATAACAATCCCTACACCAACCCCTAATATAATTCCGCCAAATACTGTGGCGAGAAGCACATCTTCTGTAAAGGCTGGAACTGGATGCAATAAGGCGGTTGTAATTGATAAAATCGTAATCCCAAACAAAGTAGATATCGCGAATGTTTTCCCAATCTGTTTATATCCAATAAAGAAAAAGGGGATATTTAACAGGAAGATGAATAATCCTAGTTTCATATCAAGCAAGTGGGAGAGGATAATTGAAATTCCAACAATCCCTCCATCAATTACTTGATTTGGCACTAAAAAGATCTCCAAACCTACTGCCATCAATACTGCACCAATAAATATAAATAATGCTCTCTTAAGAATTTTTGATTTTGATAGACCTTGATGTTTTTTTATCTCTTTCTGTATTTCTAATGGAATTTCCGTCATAAAACTCCCCCTCTATAACTTGTACACAATTATAAACTCTTCACCTTAATGATATATAACATAATATGCTGATTACCAATTCTGTATTTCTTTATTATATCGCAGAAGTTCTGAAAATAGGAGTAATCCGCTGCAGCATACCATGTAATCCCCGATATCCCACCGTACCTTCCGTATCCCTCAATAGCCGTCCCATTATCAACCATTGCTCAACTGATCCCCTTCATTCTCCTTTTTTTATAAGGCTGTTTTCGTGGAAATTAGTTCGTTCCAATTGCGCTCCAGACACTCGCTTTCTGCGGGGAGGAAGCCGAGCCTCCTCAGGGTTCTAGTGTCTTCCAATTCAATTCAACTATAGAGTAAAAATATGTTTCATTAGGATCAATATTTCAAAAAAAGTGCAAAGAAAAAAGAGCCTGAATTTTAAAACCAAGCTCTTAGACCCTCTAGTTATTTAGATCTTTTCTCATTGTACTTTCTTTCTGCTAAATCGTTTCCAAAGTCTTTATCAGTATTTATTGCATCACTTGCTTTTTTCATTTTCTTTTGCTGATTTTTGTGACTGTCTCGTTGAACCATTCGTCATAACCCCTTTTCTGCTACCATTTTCATACACTATTGTTTGCAAAACTCGTAAAAAAATACGATGTTTAGTTAGATTTGCCACCAAATACGAAATCGACTTAAATGCATCTAGTTATTGTATAATTTTTCACTTATAGGCAAATAAATGAAGATGTTTATTAAATTTCCATTAGGAGGAAAAGTAGTTGAATCAAGATCATTCCCATAACGAAGAATTTGGAGCATCTAATGAAGAGATTGACCACTCAATAGATGGTAAAAAGACAAATAACGAGTCAGGTGATACATTAACAACTCGCCAAGGTCATCCTGTTTTTGATAATCAAAACATTCGTACGATTGGTAATCGCGGTCCAGCTACACTGGAAAATTACCATTTCATTGAAAAGATTTCCCACTTTGATCGAGAAGAGGTACCTGAGCGTGTGGTACACGCTCGTGGATCTGGTGCATTTGGATATTTTGAAACATATGGGAAAGTGGGAGATGAACCGGTAGAAAAGTATACGCGAGCGAAAGTATTTTCTGGACCTGGAAAGAAAACACCATTAATGGTCCGTTTCTCTACAGTGGCGGGTGCGAAGGATTCGCCGGAAACAGCACGTGATCCACGCGGCTTCGCAGTAAAAATGTATACGGAAGAAGGAAACTGGGATCTGGTTGGGAACAATTTAAAGATTTTCTTTATTCGAGATGCTATGAAATTCCCTGATATGATTCACGCCTTCAAAGCGGATCCGGCTTCAAACGTCCCAAATCCTGAACGTATGTTTGATTTCGTATCCCGTACCCCTGAGGCGACACATATGATTACATTCCTCTTCTCTCCTTGGGGTATTCCAGCTACATACCGTCATATGCAGGGTTCTGGTGTAAATACTTATAAATGGGTTAATGCTGAAGGCAAAGCCGTGTTAGTAAAGTATCACTGGGAGCCAAAGCAAGGAATCCGAAATTTAACACAAGAAGAGGCTGACTCTATTCAAGCCAAAAATGTAGGTCACGCAACACAAGATTTATATGAAGCAATTGAGCGTGGTGATTATCCAGAATGGGAGCTTTTTGTCCAGATCATGGAGGATGATTACCATCCGGAGCTCGATTTTGATCCTCTCGATGATACAAAACTTTGGCCTGAGGATAAGTTTCCATGGTTACCAGTGGGACGCATGGTCCTAGATCGTAATCCAAAGGATTTTCATGCAGAAATTGAACAAGCTGCTTTCGGTACAGGGGTTCTTGTCGACGGAATGGACTTTTCAGATGATAAAATGTTGCAAGGGCGTACCTTCTCTTACTCTGATACGCAACGCTATCGTGTTGGAGCGAACTACCTGAAAGTGCCTGTGAATGCGCCAAAAGCACCTGTCCACACAAATCAGCAACGTGGACAAATGGATGTACGTGATCCTAAAGAGTCTGGAGATAATCCACATATTAACTATGAGCCATCGATGCTTGGAGGATTCAAGGAAGCTAGTACAGAGGGGCGTACACCTCATCAGCCAACGTATCATGCAGCTGCAATGAGTGCACCGATTGATCGCCCTAACAACTACGGTCAAGCTGGACATACATACCGAAGTTTTGAAGATTGGGAGCGCGATGAACTAATCAAGAACCTTTCCGAAGCACTTGCAGTATGTAACAAAAAAATCCAAGAAGCTATGATTGAACATTTTACCCAAGCCGATGAAGAATATGGTCGCCGTGTAAAGGAAGGCCTCGAAATGAAAATGAAGGAAATGAAAGAGATGGGAACAGAAAATGTCCCAGGCCGTGAAGCAGGTCAATCAAAATTCGGACAAGGTTCATTAGCAGCAAATGAAGCAACAAAAGATGCTGTAAAGAAAAGCCACGAATCTGATCCTTATTAGAACAAAATCGCTAGCGCCTTGATCAGCCTCGGACAATAAGAGGCAAATGAATAGAAGACGTTCTTTTTTGGCTTCAATTCATTTGCGGCTTATGACCTCGGGGAGGCTAGGCATCTTACTTTTTTGCAAAAAGTAAGACTGTTGGTGCTGGATGTGGAGTCGTTTATACACCAATTCCAACATAGGGCAGTTCCTATACAAGAACTGTCCTTTCTTTTATTTTTGATCTGCTGGATAAACAAGTCCAATTTGCTTACGAGCTGTTTCTAAAATATTTGCTGTTAACATTGAATTTTTGTGAGAATTCAATTCAGATTGTTGTTTGTTTTCAGAGACAAGTGATATAAACTCTTTAGCTTCATAATACATACTCTCAGAATCTTGCTCTCTTGTGATATCCTCTACAGTACCATCCTTATACTGAATTCTAACACTTTCAGGCGTATGAATTTTATCAATAATTATGCTACCATTCTCTCCTTGAATCTCAGCAGGAACATAAGAATTAGTTATCTTCGAATACATAATAACAGCATCCATTTCATCATAAGTAAGAAGAATGCTTCCTTCACCGTCTACACCTGATTCAAGCATATAGCTTGTTGCTTTCACTTCCTTGGGCGCTCCGAACAATGTCACAGCCGGATATACGCAATATATTCCGATATCCATCAATGAACCATTAGAAAACTCCGGTTTAAAAGCATTTAATACAATACCCTCTTTATATTGATCATAGCGAGAAGAATATTGGCAATAACTTGCAAAGTATCTTCTGACCTTTCCAATCTTATGTAAATTCTCTTTTATCGTAAGAAAATTGGGTAATTGTGTTGTTTTTAAGGCTTCCATTAACACAACATTATTTTCCTTAGCAGCCTCAACCATTCTTTTCATTTCGTCTTCATTGGAAGCCATCGGCTTTTCACATAAAACATGTTTTCCATTTTGCATAAGAAGAATCGCTTGTGATGCATGCAATGAATTTGGACTTGCAAGATATACCGCATCAAATTCTGGACTTCTTGCAAACTCATGTAAATCTGTATATGTATGATTAGCCTGATATTTTTCTGCAAAATCTCTCGCTTTTTCACTCGTTCTAGAATATACAGCTGTAAGTGAAAAGCTCTCAACTTTACTAGCTGCTTGAATAAAACGTTCTGTTATCCAGTTAGTGCCGATGATACCGAATCGAACCATATTATGTTCCCTCCAATATTTGTATAACCCTTCTACGTGCAAGTATATCTTTTTTTTCATGAAAGAAAAAGCATTTATCATTTCGTCTAATTTTGAACCTTTTTCTAATGATTTTGTGAAAAATATGTCATAATAGATAATTGAGTAATGGAAAATGAAAATACATATACGAGTTTTAAATGAAGAGAAGGAGAATAGACAATGAAAAAACTTATTGCAATTGATCTTGACGGAACCTTATTATCTTCCAATATTGACATCTCATCTGAAAATATCCAAGCGATTCAAGCTGCTCAAGACGCTGGTCACATCGTCATGATTTGTTCTGGCCGTGCTCCAGAAGATATTAAAACAGTCATCGAGAAGACTCCTCTTCAATGTCCTGTTGCAGGTAGTAATGGAACAATGGTTATTGCAGATGGAAAGCTGTTAAGTCAAATTTCCATTGAAAAAGAAACCGTTAAGAGCGTAGCAACTATTCTTAACCAAAAAGAATATCCTTTTAAAATTTATTCTAGCAGAGGGATCTTTGTCGCTTCAACTTGGTCTGAGCGTATGCTTTCATTTCTAGAAAAAAACAAAGATGTAATGAATCACTTAACAGAAAAGGAATACAAGCTAATGACTGAGCAACCTAAGGAAACAGATAGTATTAAACTATTTGATGACTTAGAAGATATCCTAAAAATTGAAGACATTGCAATTCAAAAGTTCTTTATTCCTACCATTTCTGGTAAGGAAGATTTAATTGCGACTCTTAAAGAAATTGACGGAATTTCAATCACAACATCCGGACCATTTAATATTGAGATCATGGACACAAACGGACATAAAGGGAACGGAATTCGAGTTATGGCGGAATATTTCAATATTCCAATTGAAGATACAGTTGCGATCGGAGATAACTTTAATGATATTCCAATGCTTGAAGCAGCTGGATTATCTGTTGCAATGGGAAATGGAGACCCAGCGATTAAAGAAATGGCTGATGTTGTTACACTAACAAATAACGAGCATGGTGTTGCACATGCGATTGATAAGTATGTATTAAATAATTAATTATAACTAAACAGGGATAGGATAAAAGGTGTTGCACCTCCTATTCCTGTAATATTAACTTATTGATAAACCTTTAAATCTCAGGCGTTGAAGTAGGTTCAGCATAACCCTCCTTATACATGTTATCAATTTTAGTGCGTATTTCCTTCATTGATAGTCCTTCCTGATAATCTACAATCGACTGAACTGCAATTTCTAAACACACACCACATTTTGTCCCATGATCATCCCACACTATGGCACCATTCTCTCTGTTTTCATAAACAAAGCAATCGTAATTACTCCTATGGTTTGCTGTTTCACCACACCCACAATAACAAGGCATATTTTCTAGTAGCTCCTTATGTGCTGCTGCAGCCTGATAAATTGTTTGAGTATCTTCGGACTTTTCATTTAAAAAAGTAGGTAATACTTCTATTCCAGTCGTTTCCTCACGAATATCATTCACAGTACTATGCTCCGCATGCTGATCATGAGTTTCTTCATTATGGCTGTTCGTACTTGAGCAACCTGCTAACATAATGCATATTATCACCGTCATAACCATTTTTCTATTGTACATTTAGTTACACCTCGGGAATTGAATTGAATTTTTTATATATTATTTTAGACTCTTTTCTTTTACCTTGTTGCTATCAATTTGGTTTGGGGTGGTTGAATACGTTACAGGATGCTTGGTTTCCGCGGAGTGGACGGTTAAGCTTCAGCATTTCAATTAGGTGGAGTCTCGCTTATCCGTTTAATTAACATAGTTTTTGATTAGAGAACCTAATTAATAAAAACAATCTACCTTTTAGAGAAGAGATCAACCTTATTTTAACATGCTCCAGGTTGTATCTATCCAATAACTATTATGGAAAGTTATAGACCTTAATTAGGGTAATTGACAAAAGAGAAAATCAAAGCTAATGTTTATATAACAGAATAAATTGATGAAGAAAAGGTGTTTGCATGGAACGTGAAATCAACTTACAGGATGTTTCGTTAGAAAAGGTGTTTGCGGAATATGAAGGAAAGTTTAAAGCGATTGCCGATAAAAAAAGACTTCAGATTATGAACATCCTTACTCAAAA
>JAPSLU010000008.1 GCA_031180405.1 Bacillus sp. (in: firmicutes)
CCTTTAACGCTTGCCTTTCGAGGCACGAAGCCTTGAGAGGAGCGGAGTTACCGGGGTTGGTAATGAGCACCGCAGCAAGGTGAGTAACGAAGAAAGCGAGCGTTTGTCAACAGTCTGAGACGTAGATCACGATATCTATGTCTTTTTACCTTATATAGAATATGTTTTCAACGTTATTATAGTGCCCATGACGAAATGAAAAAAACAGCATATACTATCTTATCCTTACATCACGACAAAGGAGAGATGGAGAAATGAAAAATAATAAAAATAAAAATAGACCAAAATTTAAAATTGGGGATATTGTCGTGATTATTATGTATGGAACGGTGGGAACGATTACAAAGCTTCATCAAGTAGACCAACAATTTGCCTATGAGGTTAACTATGGGGATATGTTGTATTATGAAAATGCTCTTCAACTATTTTCCGAATATGATGGAATTGTCATTGAAACGGAGAAGATTAGTATAGATGTTCTTTTTCAAATAGGTGATATTGTCTTAGTAAAAGGATATGGAAGTTCACTGTTTAGAATCGTTGGGGTAAGAACTGAGGTTTGGAGGTATGCTGAAGATGGGTGGGAAGAATTAACCTATGAATTAACGAGAATGTCAGATGGTGAGTGGTTGGAGGCAACAGAGGATGAAATGAGCCTAATGATCAGTAATAATGAGGCTGAATCGTTTATGCAACATGTTCACTTGCATAATACAATATCAGATGAAAGTCGATATTACGCTTCCTTAATCCATCATTATATCGGTCTTGAGGCTCCAGAGGACACCGGAAACACACATAATCAAAAACGAGTTATCGATGAAATGCTCGATATATATAATGATTACAAAGCTTTGTACAACTTATTTAACGACCAGGAATACTTAGATATGATGAACCTGGTATTAAAAAGCTTATATCAATACAAAGATATAGATTCATACCATTAAATTTTATAAAGAACTAATTAAATAGATCAAAAAAGGAATACAGAAAAAAATCATTCCACAATATAAACCTTTTAGTACAAATTGTAACAATCGGTCAAATCCTTCTCCATCAATAAACTCTAGAATTTTTTGATTGTTTAATTCTTCAACTTTTGTAAACATTTCAGTGTTCGTAACCTCTTTTATCATTCTATACCCCTCATTTCTTTGTATGCTTGTCCATTTAACATATCTATATGAGGAAATATCTGATGTATTCCAATTACTTTTTTCCGAGACTAACAAAAAAATATTCAACTGAGTTGCATATGTCCCTTTGCATGGACATAAAAAATAGAAGGGGGGCGATATTGTGAAGGAAATAGAAGTAATTATTGATACAGAGGAGATTGCGGAGTTCTTTTACAATGAGCTCACAAAAAGAGGGTATGTTCCAGGTGAAGAAGAGCTTGGAGAACTGGCTGATATTACATTTGATTACCTTCTAAACAAATGTATCATTGATGAAGACTTAGAGTTTGAAGAAAATGATTAATGCAAAATAGGACTAAGAGGATGTCTCAATAGGTTTGTTGTCAAACCCATAACATTGAGACATCCTTTTATTTTTTGTGCGGCGTATTGTTTAATTTCAACTTTTTATTACTTTTTTCATGTTTACTAAAGACTTCATTACATTTAAATCATGTATTATATCTTTCGTTATATCTTTGAATTCTGTTTTTATATCAGTTTTTACCTGTTGAACCTGGGAGAAGCTCGTAAACCAATCTTTATAAGATGGATAAGTATGATGAACGCTTTCCCATACCTGCTCTAAAGATGGACTAAAGAGTTTGGTATTGTCTTGCACAGTTGAAAACACATGAGGCCAGTAATCTGATCGTGAAGCAGAGTGTTTTTGTGTCGTTGCAAAGTTAAAAACAGAAGAATAGCCTCGTTTTGAAAAAAGCATTTTATAAAGTCTTTTACCAATATCAATACGATGTTGAACTGAATAAAAGTTGTGAATTTCAAGACCAAATAATGAATATTTTCTCAAGAATGGATAGCGTTTATATGGAAAGACAACATGGGTAAAACCTAATGTTTCTTGTAATAAATATGTGAATGTATGAAAAACGGATTGTTTTGTATCATCTAAAGAGATAAGATGCTTTTCTACATACTGTTGCTCATTCGTAATTAGTGCGTGTGTAAGTAAAATAGATTCTGCTCGGTTTTGAAAAAAATAATCCCATATAGGAATCATAAATTTTGATACATTGAAGGTAGGTAATAAATGGAAGTAAGGCGTATTATCTTCTACACTCTTTTTATATATAAGTAGTTGTGGGTAGGCATCGTGAAAGATGAAGGCATTTGCTTTTTCTAAAAATTGAAAGAGGTGTACTTGTTTGCTTGTTGTTAGCAACGGTTTTATTAATGAGCTTTGTAGATCTGTCATATTATATCCACCATTTCGAGATACCATATGTGCTAAAAAAGCCCAGTGGATTTCAGGGTGAATTAAATAAAAATGTAAATAAGCTTTTGTTCGTGTAACGTTATCTTTGTTTGCGGCCTCTGTTTCAGTTTTAATCTTAGTAATGAACTCCTTTTCCTTCTGAGTTAGGATAAGAGGGGATTGTTGAGTTAGTATTGCTTGTAATTCATGCTCAAGTGTGTCATTTTTACTATATTTCATCTGTTCATTCATGTTTTTCCTTCCTTTAACAAGTGTACTAACCGATATATTTTCTATTTGTATGGTTCTTTACATAAAAAGATGAAACTTTTGTTCTAACAAGTCGTATATAAAAAGTGAATAAAAAATCTATTGTACGAAAAGTGAGGGATTCAAATTGCTAAGAAAAATCCTTAAGTCACTCATGTCAAATAAACATACTCTTCGAAAACATAGTTCAAGCGACTTCAAACGACGAAATTATAAACATTATCATCCTTCGAAACATGGACATCATTATTACAAGAAGAATCATAGATCAAGTAGTTTTTTTAGTTCATATAGTAGTTAAATGAATGTTATAACAAAAAAATGGATTGAGCTAACAGAAAAACCACTCACCCCAACTACAATAGTAGATAATAAATATGTAGTCGATCAGATATTAGGAAAAGGAAGCTATGGTTTCACGTATTTGGTAACAGATGTACAGAAGAATCAAAAAGTGTTAAAACAATTAAGAAGGTATAAATTGCTCGACCAATCCGGCAAAGATGCATTTGAACGTGAAGCAAAGACTTTAAAGGACTTTCAACATTTTGCCTTTCCAAGATTCTTTGAACAATTTGAGCACAATCAAAAGAGATTTATTGTAATGGAGTATAAAAAAGGAAAAACATATGAAGATTTAATTTTTCAGGAACAGAAGCTGTTTACAGAAGCTGAAGCATTAGAAGAACTATACCATATTCTTAAACTAGTCAAAGTCATTCATGATAAAGGGTATGTTCATCGGGATCTAAGAATTCCTAACATTTTAAAACATGAAAGCGAACATTACATTATTGATTTTGGTTTAGCAAGGAAGAAGTCAGATCGAATTGGCAAGGAAGAAAAACTAGATCGGTTAGACAAGAAATTATTTAGAGATCTTACCTATAAAAGTGATTTCTATGCATTAGGCCATTTTCTATTATTTTTACTCTATTCCTCATACGAACCCGTTTCAAATAAGAAAAAATCTTGGGAAGAAGAATTAATATTATCAGATAGATGTAAAATGATTTTACGTAAAATGCTTCAAATAGATGTAGCTTATGAAATGGTTGACGAGGTTATTGTAGATGTGAAGAAATGTCTAAATTAGGGGGTAAATAATGTCTTTTTTTAATAAAATATTGGCTAGTGTTGGGATAGGATCTGCGAAAGTTGATGCAAAGCTTTCTGGTTCTTCGATAAGAGTTGGGGATGAGGCTGAAGGTATTATCGAGGTAAAAGGTGGTAATGTTGAACAATCTATTGATGAGATTTATTTAACAATTAATACTAATTATGAAAAAGAGGAAAATGATCGAGTTCTTCACAAACAAGCTGTTATCTCAACAGTGAAGCTTAATGAACCATTTGTCATTATGCCTGGAGAAATAAAAACGGTGCCCTTTCGTTTTGAGTTACCACTGGATACGCCAATTACTGCTGGATCAATAAAAGTTTGGCTGCAAACGGGAATGGATATAAAAGGTTCTGTAGATCCCACAGATCGTGATTTTGTGACAATACTTCCAAACCACATGGTAGAGCACATATTAAATGCCGTGAAGGAGCTAGGATTTACGCTTAGAAAAGTAAAAAATGAAGAAGCTTCTTATAAATTAAGAAAAAGACTACCTTTTGTTCAGGAGTTTGAATTTGTTCCGACGAAAGGACCATATTATGGGAAATACGATGAAGTAGAAGTCATGTTTAATCAAATAAATAATGAAAAGATAGAGGTTTTTATTGAGGTTGATCGGAGAGCAAGAGGGATTTCAGGTCTTTTTTCGGAGGCATTGGATTTAGATGAAACAATTGTGAAATTCACTCTGCATGAACAAGAACTAGGTAATGTTAAAGAGATTTTAAAGGACATTTTAAACAAACATAGCTAAGGGAATGAATAGTTAAAAGCAGGTAAAGTACAGAATTAATACGTACTTTACTTGCTTTTTCTTTTATCACTTTTAAAACAACAAAGGGGCAAGTGCTAGAGATTACGGTTAGGAAAAAAGAAGTGAGTTTTGTAACAATTTACTAGATTCTTACGTTATAAGTATATTAAAATATTTTTATTTATACTTATTGATTTGAGAAGGGGTTAGGGTATGAAGGAGAATTATAAATCACTTTCGAGAAAAGGGTCAATGGAAGGAAAAAAACGGAGAAGGCTAAAGAAAATATATCGAAGAATACTGACAATGATTGGTTTTTCCTTAGTCGTCCTATTACTATTTCGTTTCACTGATTCTGAAAAACCAGTTGAAACGATTTTTCCTCACGAACCAAAAGAAACGAACTTAAACGAAAAAGGAGAAATAGTGAAGCAGGCAACCTCAATAACAATAAGTGCTGCTGGTGATTTTACTCTTGGTAGGGATGAAAATTATGATTATCAAGGATCCTTTGTTGATGTTGCAACTAAGAATGGCTTACCTTATTTTTTAGAGGGATTGAATAATATATTTTTGGAAGATGATTTTACAACAGTCAATCTAGAAACAACATTGACAAATTCAAATGAAAAGGCTGAAAAAACGTTTCGATTTAAAGGTGAACCACGGTATGCAGAAATCTTATCATTTTCTGGAATTGAAGCTGTAAATTTAGCAAACAATCATATATTTGATTATTTACAAAAAGGTTATGAAGATACGATGAGTTCACTAAAAAATGAAAACATAGGATTCTTTGGTTATGAAAATCACTACCTTACTGAAATAAAAGGAGTGAAAATCGGAGCTTTAGGCTATGAGGGCTGGCAGGATAGTCAAGAGATCCGGACCCAAATTAAAAAAGAAATCCAATTATTAAAGGGGAAAGGAGCACAAATTGTGTTAATTCATTTTCATTGGGGAGATGAAAAACAATATGTGCCAAATGAAACACAAAAATCACTTGCTCGATATAGTATCGATTCTGGGGCAGACTTAATTCTAGGTCACCACCCTCATGTTATCCAAGGAATTGAAGAATATAATGGGAAGTTTATTGTATATAGCTTAGGAAACTTTATGTTTGGTGGAAATAAGAACCCGTCAGATAAGGATACATTTGTGTTTCAACAAACGTTTTATATTGAAGATGGTGTCCTAAATGAAAAAAAGGAAATAAATGTTGTTCCGTTTTCGATATCATCTACTACAACACATAATGATTATCAGCCCACTTTATTAAGTGGGGAAGAATACAATCGGGTGAAGGAAAAGATAATTCTTTATTCTAATCAAATTAATGGGTCAGATTGGCTAGTATATGAGTCAAACCTTGAGATGACTGAGTAAAAGGATTCCTAGGTTAGTAATCACTTAACAAAAAAGGTAATTTAGGTATAATAGAATGAGTGAGTAAAAGTGGACTAACGTTTTGATAGATCGAAATGTTAGAGTCTGCCATTATATAATTGATTTAAATCTTGAAAGTGAGTGTTCATAATGGGTCGAAAATGGAATAATATTAAAGAAAAAAAAGCTTCTAAGGATGCTAATACGAGTCGTATCTATGCAAAATTTGGTCGTGAAATTTATGTTGTAGCTAGACAAGGCGAACCAGATCCAGAAGCGAACCAAGCTTTAAAAGTGGTTCTAGAACGTGCAAAAACATACAATGTACCAAAAGCAATTATTGATCGTGCGATCGAAAAAGCCAAAGGTGGAGCGGAAGAAAATTACGATGAGCTGCGTTACGAAGGCTTTGGTCCAAATGGTTCTATGGTTATAGTTGATGCATTAACGAATAATGTAAATCGTACAGCATCAGACGTGCGTGCTGCATTTGGTAAAAATGGAGGGAACATGGGGGTAAGTGGTTCAGTAGCTTACATGTTCGATGCAACAGCAGTTATAGGTATTGAAGGGAAATCATCTGATGATGTTCTTGAGATCTTAATGGAGGCAGATGTTGATGCCAGAGATATTATCGAAGAAGATGAATCAGTAATTGTTTATGCTGAACCAGATCAATTTCATTTTGTTCAAGAAGCATTTAAAGCAGCAGGCATTACTGAATTTACAGTTGCTGAGCTTACAATGCTAGCTCAAAATGATCTGACACTTCCTGAAGACTCAAAGGCACAATTTGAAAAAATGATTGATGCGCTAGAAGATTTAGAAGATGTTAGACAGGTTTATCACAATGTAGATTTAAGTGAATAAAACGAATCATGCAGGCCCCTGTTATTAAAAATTATTAGCAGCTGGTCTGCTTTTTTAAATATAATGAAACAATGATAAATAGAATACGACAAAAATGACTGATAAACTTAATGCTCTAATAGGATGGAGATAATGTAATCGGATCATTGGAAACATAAAAACGATAAAAAGAAAAGACCAACCAAGATGCCAACCATTATAATAATCCAACACTCCCCAATACTTAATAACCCACTCTGCTAATAAAAACACTATGACCCATTTGATCGTATACATAATCTGTTTTCTTGAGGTTTGAGGGTATTGTGACAAAAAGATAAATGCAATTAAAGGGTTTATGAGAAGATTATGTACAAAATGAACATTCATATGTGATAGAAACGAGTCCTCTTTCAGATCCCACAAATGAAACTTTGTATGAGAAATATACTCATATAAGAAGCTAGCCAACGATATATATAGCATGGTTGGGTAATAACTTTCCCAATTGCTCCAATTGGCTTTTTTTATAGCTATGACAATAACAAGGCTTAGTAGAAATATATGCATAATTTTCTCCCCTAAATATTCATTGACTAGTAGTATTCTCATTTTTGTGGTAAAAAATACCATTTTTATAAGTTGCACCTTATGAGATTAGAGCTAAACACAAAAACTACACACCAATTTTATATTTCTTAAATTTTAAAAAAAACTTTAGTAAAGGAATGTAAATAGTTTTTTTAGTTACACTAATAACTGCTTTAAAAATTATTATCGGAGGTCAATCATGTCAAAGAAAAAGAACCAACCTTCTTCTGAAGTTGATCAAAAAAAGCTTGTTGATGATAAAGCAAAAGAATCAAGAGAAAATAACTTTGAAGATAATCACATTCGAAGAGTGACGTTAAATGGTGCAGATGGTCAATAAGTAATGATTAAGTTGTATAGGGGCAGAAGTTATTTCGTAATATGGAGCTGTCCTTAAATTTATTGAAATTTCATAGTAAGTTTAGCGAATGATTTAATAAGTACAAAAAGATTGGTTACAATGTGAGGTGAGTATATGTCAAAGAAACATCATAATAGTCCTGAGCAAAAGGCCGTAATGGCTCATAGAGATACTGAAATGGGAAGTGAGTATGACTATAAGCAAAAGCCAGCACCAGGACATAAAGAACAATCTAAGCATAAAAAGGTATAATCTTTAATACAGTTAAATTAACTTCAAAAGGGTCAGGTCCACATTTAAACAAAAATAGTGCACTTTCATAAATTGAAAGTCTATATATTTTTGTCAGTGGAACTGACCCTTTGCGTTTTACAAATCTATAAATCAGTATAATGATAAAGGTGTGTTTGAATCTTTCAATTGCTTTCATTATGTGTCATGATCATTTATATGAGCTTTACTTGATAATTGAATTGGAGGAAAGAATTGAATGGGTTTGTTAGTAATATGTGCTTTGCTTTTATTTAGCTTTTGTGCGTTTTTTTATTCAGTTGAATTTTTCTATGAGATTGATGTAAAGGTAACCTTGTTTTTTGAGAAAATTCGGACACCTGCTGCAACAGAGTTATTTTTGTTCATAACGGATATTGGTTCAATTAAATATGCTTTTCCCATTTGTATAGGAGTGGGAATATATTTGTTAGTTAAACAGAATTTCTATGATGTAATTTGTTTGTTTTTCCTGTTTTATGGTGTGAGGCAAATCAATTATTTTCTAAAAGAACTTTTTTTACGGGAACGCCCTTCTTATAATGCTGTTTATGAAGCAACACATTATAGTTTCCCTAGTGGTCATTCTATGAATTCTACAGCAATCTATGGTTTTTTATGTTATTTAGTTTTAGTTCAATTCGCAAAAACTACTAACCAAAAAATTATGGCTGTTTCTATAACAATTTGTCTTATAGGTCTAATTGGAATTAGTAGAATTTATTTAGGAGTTCACTTTTTGACAGATGTATTAGCTGGTTGGAGTGCTGGCTTCATTTTCCTAATGCTATTCATATCGATTAAAAAGTTTCGACAAAATAAAAGTTTATAAAGGAATCCTTCTATTAAATAGCTAATTATATAAGTAACACTATTCGATAAAAGGGGAGAAAAGTCGTGTATTCTTTACTTTCAAAAAAACGAATCACTTCCTATGATATGACTATTTTT
The DNA here is from genome assembly GCA_031180405.1 of Bacillus sp. (in: firmicutes). GTDB lineage: Bacteria > Bacillota > Bacilli > Bacillales > Bacillaceae > Metabacillus. Next base: position 8,956 of record JAPSLU010000008.1, read on the forward strand.
CAAACGCCGAAATTTGGAGATAAGAAAGGCTATCAAGATGTTTATCGTTTTATGATGGAAGGTACCAATCATAAGGACGTTTTAGAAAAGGTGTTTCAAACCTTTAATGTAGCCGATCGTATACCTAGTGATTATAAAGCTAGGTACCTAAGCACGGGTGATATTGTCTTTATTGATGAGGGGAAAAAGGGTCAATTTTATTATAAGCTTTACCCGGAAGATTGGAAGATCATAAACAGAATACATGTGAGGTAAGGAAAGGGGACAGATGAAAGAAATTACGAACCAATCGTAATTACCCCCGCCGTCACCCAATCTAAAGAAACTTAAACCATTTACATATTGTTTCCTGGACCATTTTTTCGTTTTCCAGGAGAATGTTCTTTTGCATGAGCAGTTTCTTCAGCCTCAAGTACAGAAGGTGAAATATGGTTATTTTTCTTTGGAGTATTTCGATTTCGGTGTTTTTTTCCCATAATTACACATCCTTAGATTTCATTAGTTTTATTTGTAGCATGTGTTTTTTGTTTTCTTGGTTTTTTTGATTCATGTGGTTGAGTTCCATTTCTAGATCCAGGGTTTGTTTCATTTGCATGTTGTACAGCTTGTTCTAATTTTTTCTTCATTTGTTTCCCTCCTAAAGAGATTACGGTTTTATTTTATCCCTACCTTCTTAAAGTTAAAGCTGACAAAAAATGTTTTACATGTTTTCCGACATATGAAAATAGGTAATATTGAAAAAATTTAATTGTCTCACTTGATATGTTATAGTAAATTGAAAATTGGTTTTTCCATTTTGTCTAGGAGGTTTGAAAAGATGAGTGTACATATTGGTGCAAGAGAAAATGATATAGCTGAAACAGTTTTACTACCTGGAGATCCGTTACGTGCGAAATATATAGCTGAAACATTCTTAGAAGATGTGACATGCTACAATGAAGTTCGAGGCATGCTAGGGTTTACAGGAACTTACAAAGGTAAACGAGTTTCTGTCCAAGGAACAGGAATGGGAGTTCCTTCTATATCTATTTACATAAATGAACTTATGCAAAGCTATGGTGTTCAACAATTAATACGTGTCGGTACCTGTGGAGCAATACAAAAGGATGTAAAAGTTAGAGATGTTATATTGGCTATGAGTGCATCTACGGATTCACAGATGAATCGACTAACATTTGGAGGGGTAGATTATGCTCCTACAGCAAATTTTGATTTATTAAAGAAAGCTTATGATACAGGGCTTGAGAAAGGTCTGAATTTGAAGGTAGGAAATGTGTTTACAGCGGATATGTTTTACAATGATAATGCTGAGTTAGAAAAGTGGGCACAATACGGTATTCTTGCAATAGAAATGGAAACTGCCGCTCTTTACACATTAGCTTCTAAATTCAGTCGCAAAGCTTTATCCGTATTAACGGTTAGTGACCATATCTTAACGGGAGAAGAGACAACATCAGAGGAACGCCAAACAACGTTTAACGATATGATTGTTGTAGCCTTAGAAGCAGCCATTAAAAATGCATAATATGTATCTAGAAAAAAGTATGCGATCGCATACTTTTTTTGTTTGCTAAAAAGTAATCTTGATCACATTTTTTGTCGAAAAGTAAAACGAGCTATTGCGTTTTGATTACTAGGTAAAAAGGTAAAGATGAGAGTGAGTGCTTAATTAGCATTTCATTAGCTTGTATTTAGTGATAAAATAGCTTTGTTATTGATCAAGAATAGGGTGGTACAATGTTTTATTATAAATTAAGCTTTATTTTGCTTTTGCCAATAGGACTAACAGGATGTACAGATTTTTCTAAAACAATGCCGTTTCATAGTGAACAGCCAGGGCAAAATTATATTCAATCAAATCAGATCGAAAATATTGAAAAGGCGTCTGAGACAGAAGAGGAAATTGATAGAGACTTCTTATTAGAATCAGAATATTTTAACCAAGTCACTCGAGTTAATGGTGATTATATTATTGAAAATCCTGCAAATTTACTTGTGATGGTAAATAAAGAGTATGGTCTTTCTTCAGATTATGTGCCAAATGATTTAGTAATACCTGACGTTGAATTTTCTTTTGGAGATGCCGATGTGCCGCAAAAATATATAAGAAAAGAAGCAGCCAGAGCTTTAGAAGAGCTTTTTAATCTCGCTAAAAAGGATAAAATTGAACTTTTTGCTGTTTCTGGATATAGATCATATTCTCGCCAAGAAGGTATTTTTAACTTCGAGAAGCAAGACAAGGGAGAAGAACATGCTTTACAAGCAGTTGCTCTGCCTGGACAAAGCGAACACCAGACTGGATTAGCAATGGATGTATCAAGTCGAAGTGTAAATCTAGAAATAACGGAAGATTTTGGTGAAACAAAAGAAGGAAAATGGGTAAGAGATAATGCACATCGTGCTGGATTTATTATACGTTACCCTAAAAATAAAGAATCACTTACAGGGTATCAATATGAACCATGGCATTTACGTTATGTAGGAAAAGAAAAGGCAGCTGTTATTTATGAAAATGACTTAACTTTAGAAGAGTATTTTCTTAGAGTGAAAAAAATATAAAGAGGAAATGGCATGGATAAGAATTTGGACAAACTAAAAAAGGATTTAAATATCATTTTTATTGGATTTAATCCAAGCTTAGTTTCCGGAGAAGTAGGTCATAATTATGCAAATAAACATAATCGTTTTTGGAAGATACTATTTGAAGCAGGTTTAACAGACCGAATGTATCTTCCTAATGAAGATGGGGATTTACTTCAAAAAGGGATGGGTTTTACAAATATTGTGTCAAGACCTACTCGAGCTGCAGATGAAATTACTCGCGAAGAATATCAAGAAGGAAGAGAAATTCTAAAGCAAAAAATTGATTTCTACAAACCTAAAATTGCATTTTTTGTTGGAAAAGGTGTTTATCTTCAATATAGTCAATGTAAAAAAGCGAATTGGGGCAAACAACATAAAAAGATAGTTGAAGGTGTCACTGATTTTGTAGCTCCTTCCTCAAGCGGGTTGGTAAGAATGAGGATAGAAGATATTGTGGCGATATATAAAGACGTTAAGTCATTATTAAACGAATAAAGAATTTAAGAGCGGTTGGACTATATCACTGGAAGGGGAGGGCAATAGCCTTCCCTCTTGCAGTGATTAGGCCTATGCTCCTACCAAAAAAGCATTCTGCCTAATACAACATTCTTCCTATATTACATGGATACGTCCAGTACAATCAGTGATTCATACCCTTTTCTATTATAGCGACCGCATAGATTGTAATATTGTTGTGACAAGCTTTTCCTCCTTATCTTTATAGTCTCCATATATTATATTTGAGACTAGAGGGATGTACTTCTGTCCTTTTTTAGTTATTTTAGACTGCCTATCTTACATAAAAAATTCGATATGAAAATTATTATTGAAATTTCAATGTTACTATCTAATGCCTTGATAACAAATCGGAGGCGGCTTGTGGGATGGAATCGGATAATTGAAATTCTGTTGTAGGGACATCAGATGTAGCGGAGGAGAACTCAGCTTCTGATTGGACTTTAGAAATAGTTAAGCCATTATTCATGAAGGGATTTTCCATTCTTCAATGGATAAAACAGTAGGAAATCCATAGAATGAGGTAATTTTTTTATTTTTGAATCGAAAAGTTTTTCCTGACAAACTATCTAAATTTGAAACAATAGTTCCCAGAGGTTTTTAGGATTCTAATAAATTCAAGGAGAATAGCTTCTATATTGGTAAAGTTTTATACAGAACTCACATAGGACAACATTAAAGGAATGATCAGGTAATGATATGAATCCTAAATTTTTATGTAAATAATGAATTTCTTCATGAAGTTCATCATTACGTTTATTTGCATACACATCATTAGCGGGTCATATCAAAATCATAATCTAGTATAGGTATCTGCAAATGTTTAATTCCAGTTCCACATCTTGTATCATCAAGTACTTAGCCATTCAATAGGAAGTATTCTTGTTCAATGAACGTTTTTGTTGAAGAAATACCACTTGGATAGCTTCACCTACACAAAGAAGTGATAGTGTTTTTAAGTTATTCTCTACATTCTGATTCTATATTTTATGAATAGCCAAAATAACTGGCGAATTATATACAGTTGAATAAGCAATGCTTTTCAAATAGCATTTTAAGTTTTGGTTTAATGATTTTATGAATTTCTGCTTTGTAAATAGATTGAAGAGATACTTTAACCTGTAAAGTATGAATAAAACGTTCCACTCGATCGTTTATATAGGATGAAACTTGGTTTTGATAAAAAAAGTCTTTTTGTTTTATTTTAAAATCAATTTCTTTCAGTAAAGATAATGAAAAATGGATCATTTCAAATTCATTTTTTCCAATGTAATCTGTTATTCTCATAAGAATACCTCCTTACATTTACATTTGTGTAATAAACTTTACAATAAATTAATAAAAAAGTATCGTGGTTTTTGTCGAAGAAAAAATGTTTCTTTTTTTATTGCTAATGGCTCAATTCCTTTATAAGTAGTCTATGATGTCACTCGCTATACCGTTGCAAACTGTTTGGATCAGAGGTTAATATATAAACAAATTAATTTGACGTTTTCTTATACCTTAGACATAATAGGTACATATATAAAGGTGGTGCACAGTAATCATGAAAAACAGCAAATTACTAATTTCAGTACTTGTAACAGCAATCATTACAGCAGGAATTACATACAATGTTGTTAGACCAAGTGGAATCATGCTAAGTGCTAAAGAGGATGATCCTTTTGGTAAATTAAGATCAACATACGACATCCTTCAGTCAAATTATTACAAAGAAGTCGATACAGATAAACTTGTAGAAGGTGCAATAAAAGGTATGGTTGAATCATTAGAAGATCCTTACAGTGTTTATATGGATGTTGAAGAAGCTAAAAGCTTTAGTGATAACATCTCTTCTTCTTTTGAAGGAATCGGAGCTGAAATACAAGAAAGCAATGGGAATATCATGATTGTTTCCCCTATTAAAGGATCTCCAGCTGAAGAAGTTGGACTAAAGCCAAAAGATATTATTCTTAAAGTGGATGACAAATCAATAGAAGGCTTGAATGTTAATGAGGCGGTTATGAATATTCGTGGAGAAAAGGGAACAAAGGTTAACTTACTAATTCAACGTGCAGGGATTGGTGAGCTTACATTTACTATAACAAGAGATACGATTCCTTTAGAAACAGTCTATTCAGAAGTGATTGAAGATAATATCGGAAAAATTCAGATCACAAAGTTCTCTGAAACTACAGGAAAAGAGCTATCAAAAGCTTTACAGGATCTACAGGACAAAGATGTTAAAGGTCTTATACTTGATCTTCGCCAAAATCCAGGTGGATTAATGGATCAAGCCCTACTTATGTCTGATTTATTTGTTCCAAAAGGGGAAAATATCTTACAAGTGGAAGATAGAACTGGAGCTAAAGAGGTCTACAAAGCTGAAAATGAAAAAGATGTTGATCTCCCAGTTACCGTTTTAATTGATGGTGGCACAGCAAGTGCAGGTGAAATAATGGCTGCTGCATTAAATCAGTCAGCGGACATCCCGCTTGTTGGAGAAAAAACGTTTGGCAAAGGTACTGTTCAAACCGCCAATGGATTTGATGATAATTCATCTGTGAAGTATACAACTGCTAAATGGTTAACACCTGATGGTACTTGGATACATGAAAAGGGTATCCAGCCTACTGTGAAGGCAGAACTTCCTGAATATGCGAATTTACCTTATATTAATCCAGAGAACAAGCTTAAAATAGGTGACTCAACACCCGAAGTTAACGCAGCACAACAAATGTTAAAGGCGTTGGGATATAATAAAGTAAGTACAAAAGGATATTTTGACGAAACTACCGAAAACGTTGTAAAACAATTTCAAAAAGACAATGATCTAACAGTTGATGGGATCATCACAAAAGATACAACGATGAAATTAATGGAACTAATTCAGCAAAAAATTAAAGATAATGATACACAATTAGAAAAAGCAATATCAGTTTTGAAGGAAAGTTTAAAATGAAAAAACAGCTTATGTCATCTTTGGAAATTAAAATGGCATAAGCTGTTTTTATATGAGCCTTGGCTATAAAAAAACTAATATTTTATATTTATAACCATGTTACTACGTGTTCTAAGTCTAAACGATTACTTTGATGAGCTGGCTTTGCTGCTTTTCCAATCGATATTAACATAATTGGAACGTATCTCTCTGAAATTGAAAATTCCTTAACAAACGATTCTTTATTAAAGCCGCCAATAGCACATGAGTCATAACCCATCGCTTTTGCAGTAATCATTAATTGCATAGCTGCTAAAGAAGCGTTTAAAAAAGCTGCATCCCTGGCAAAAGCTTTGTCCGTATAGGCACGGCTAATTTGACCTGCAAGGGTATCTTTAATTTCTTGAGTTATATGTCCGGCTTGAACAAGTGGATCATATACTATGTCTGTATTTTGGTTCGCCTCCAAGTCACCTAAGATTGCAATAACAGCTGATGAATCTACAATTTGGCTTTGATTATAGGCAACAGGTAATAATTTTTGTTTTGCATCATCACTATGAAAAACGGTGAAATGCCAATGTTGCAAGTTCCAAGCAGATGGAGCTTTTGTAGTGAACGTTAAGATTTCACTTAGTTCTTCTTTTGAAATTTTTGCGGTTTTATCATAATGACGAACTGATGAACGATTATTGATGACTGTCATTACATCTTCAGCATAAGTTGTATTCATGAGTAACCCTCCTTAGTTGAATTTGGTCCAAGTATGTTTTATACTAAAAGTAATATACTAACTTTTAGTAAGTGTTTTCTCATCGTCCCTATAATAATGGAAGTGGGTAAATGAGTCAAGTGATATGAAGTAAGGAGCGATCTATGTGAAAATAAATCTATGTCCAAAAATGGAAACGGCATTTCGACTTTTAGGAAAACGTTGGATTGGTATAATCATTCACGTGTTACTTAATGGACCAAAAAGATTTAAAGACTTAACAGAGATTATTCCTAGTATTAGTCAAAAGATGTTATCTGAAAGGCTTAAAGAATTGGAAAATGAAGGACTTGTGGAAAGAATTGTGATAGATGAAACACCTGTAAAAGTTATTTATCAATTAACAAAAAAAGGAGAAAGTTTAGAAGGTGTTGTAAAAGAAGTCGGAATATGGGCAGATACTTATTGCTCAACAGAAGGCAGGGAAAAGAATGAATAGAACGGTAATTGTGACTGGTGGCGCTAATGGTATAGGAAAAGAGCTCGTAATCCAATACGCTAGGCAGAAAGACAATGTTGTAATTGCTGATGTTAATGAACAGGCTGGTAAAGAATTAGAACAAATGTGTATAGATCTTTTTCTTAAAGTGTCCTTTGTAAAAACAGATGTTTCAAATATTGCTGAGATTGAAAACTTAATAAAAATAACGGTCGATCGCTACGAAACAATTGATATTCTTATTAATAATGCTGGATTGTCAAAGTGGAAGTCTCCATATGAGTTAACAGTAGAGGAATGGGATAAGGTAATCAATACAAACTTACGAAGTGTAATGTTTGCTTCCAGAGAAGCAGCTAAAATTATGAAGAGAAATGGTAAGGGCGGAAAAATAGTTAATATGGCTTCAACTCGAGCGTTAATGTCTGAAGAGAATTCTGAAGCATATGCTGCAACGAAAGGTGGTATTCTGGCCCTAACACATGCACTTGCTACTTCTTTTAGTCAAGATCGTATTCAAGTCAATGCGATTTCTCCTGGTTGGATTGAAACCGGTGACTATGACTCGTTAAGAGAAATTGACCACTTTCAACACTTGTCTAAACGGGTAGGTAAACCGTCGGATATAGCAAAGGCCTGTTTTTACTTAACATCTGATGATAATGAATTTATAACAGGTACCAATTTAGTCGTAGATGGTGGAATGACGAAGAAAATGATTTATGAAGAGTAGTGGGTAAGATAAAAAATTATGTCATTTACCCAATATATAGGTAAAAGCCCACTCAATTTCATCCTTACATGAATACTTATTAGTGTAGGTATTTATAAGAGGAGGTAAAAAAATTGGGACCTTATATGATGCGTAACGATCTTCGCAGACCTTATCCAGGGGGAAGATTTTTCTTTGGCGGACCTTTTGTTGGTGGTCTTTTAGGTGGGTTAGTAGGAAGTGCAATTTTAAGACCTAGACCATACTATCCTTATCCTTATCCTCCGTATCCACCATATGGCTATGGGTATGGATATGGATATAGCTCTCCATATGGCAGCTACCCTTATTACTAATTTTAAAAAACTACCTGCTCTTAAGTAGGTAGTTTTTTTTCGGCCTTTACAAGATATGCTAAAAGGAAATATCAACTTCTGATAAGCTACTTTCTTTTAGTTTAATAAATTGAATTTCGATAAAATCTTCTATATATCTCGCTCTAGTTCCTTTCCTTCTTACAGGTGAAGGGAGCATATATTTTGTTTGCTCTGAATCTTTAGGATAGTTCATAACGATTAATTGATGATTTGTATGTTGTATTTTTATATTCTTTCGATCTGAATTAACAGTGGGAAGCTTTACATAAACAAAGTCACTTGTTTCAAAAATGTCAGGAATTACATTATTGTTCGATTCTTTTTTGGGGGATTCACCTTGAAAGGGAAATCCTTGTATAAAATCACCACCGAACACATTGGTCATGACATGTTGGATATAGTTCTCCACCTCTTTTGGATTCATTTTATTAATATGTTTTGAGAAACCGGATTGATTAAAAGGAAATTGTTTTTCCCATGGAAACATGCTTTCACTTCCTTTACGTTTCTTTTATTTCTATATAATATGCATTTAAATGCTAATGGGTTAGAATGCTTATTTGTTGTAGGACATGATCCAACATGTTTATAATGGAATTTAGATGAAAAATGACACCTTAGTGTTTACAAGAATAGCGAGGTATAAAAGAATGTTTACAGAAACAAGTAGCTATAAGCAAGGCCTTCTTTATACGGCGTTTTCATATTTGTTGTGGGGAGTTTTGCCGCTTTATTGGAAGCTAATTCATGATGTTACCTCGGAGGAAATTTTGGCGCATAGAATTTTTTGGTCATTTTTGTTTATGCTCGTTATTTTATCATTTACTAAAGAATGGACAAACGTAAAGAATGTATGTAAGAGAATGGTAAAGCATCCAAGTTTAATTTTAATACTAGTTTTATCGTCGGTCTTAATTAGTATTAATTGGTTTGTGTATATTTGGTCAGTAAATCATGAACACCTAATTGAAGCTAGCCTTGGGTATTATATAAACCCACTTATAAGTGTCTTATTGGGAATAATATTCTTTAAAGAAAAGTTGAATCTATGGCAAAAATGCTCTTTTTTAATTGCAGGTGTTGGGGTGCTTTTTATGACCATCCATTACGGTCAAATACCTTTTATTGCAATTACCCTTGCTTTAAGTTTTGGATTATACGGGTTAACGAAAAAAATAACGAAGTTAAGCTCTGGCATTGGACTTACATTTGAGGCTTTGGTTGTCACACCAATTGCCATTGGTTACCTAATAATCTTAGCAACTAAAGGAGAAATGGCATTCTTTCAATTTGATTTAGCAACAAATCTGTTATTAATCGGAGCAGGAATTGCTACTGCTGTACCACTACTTCTTTTTGCAAGTGGTGCACAACGAATACCGCTATTTATGGTAGGTGTATTACAATACATATCACCAACAATAACGTTAATAATAGGAATTATCGTTTATAAGGAACCTTTTACGAATATAGAATTGATTACATTCTCATGTATATGGACGGCATTATTGCTATTTACGCTTTCCAATTCTAGATATTTTAAAAAGGTAGAATTAAAACTTAAGAAACAAAATTCCATCGGAATGTAGGAGTGTTGATCTTGGAATGCATGGAGGAATTATTAGAAGCCTATAAATCACTATGGACAAATCGAGAGTTACCTATTGATCAAAATCCAACTCATACATTAAGAACTGCGATTGAAAAAGATTTAAGGGATGAAATGACGCATCCTAGACTACGAAAAACACCGTATCAAAAGTTTTACTTATCTGTAAAACGAATTGTTGCATCTTCAATGAATGAAAATCAAAAAGTCAATCTTATTGATTTTCATCTGAATATATTAGAAGAGCTAATTAAATAAAGGAGGGTTTGTTATGAAAAATATCACAAAATACGACGTACAAGCATATTTAGATCATTTTTTAAATAAAGAAGTTTATCTTCATCTTGAAACAACAACCGGTTCGTATTCCGCACATAAAGATGAAAAGAATATGACGGTTGTTGCCTTTATTCGAAATACAAAGGTAACCTATCATCAAGCTAAAATAACGGGGAATGGCCCGTATCGAGTTGGACTAAAATTAGAAGAGGGTTGGATTTACGCAGAAGGGCTAACAGATTGGATCTATAATGAAGACGGCCAATTGTTAATGGCTGGTCATAATTCAGAAGGTCAATTAGCTATAGCCTTACAAATAAGTGAAAAACCATTTAAAAATTGACCGTAAGAGGTGAGAATAAATGAAAGAACATGTTCTAATTATTTTACCGCATCCCGATGACGAAGCTTTTGGAGTAGCAGGACTTATCGCACAAAAGCGTAAAGCTGGAATCCCAGTTACATATGCATGTGGTACTTTAGGTGAAATGGGAAGGAATATGGGGAACCCACTATTTGCTAATCGTGAAATGTTACCACTAATTCGTAAAAAGGAACTAATTGACGCATGTAATGCATTAGATATTCAAGATCTGCGTATGCTTGGACTCCGAGATAAAACCCTTGAATTCGAAGATGATGAACAGTTAGCTGATTTATTTGAAAAGATTATAGATGAAGTACAACCATCTCTCATTGTTACTTTCTATCCAGGGCATGGTGTTCATCCTGATCATGATGCATGTGGAGAAGGGGTTATTAGAGCATTAAAGCGTAAACCAATTGAAGATCGACCTGTCACGTATTGTCTAGCGATTACGAAAAATAGATTTGATGTAATTGGTTATCCTGATGTGGAAATTAATGTAACAGATGTTGCTGATATAAAGCTAAATGCTTTAAAAGCACACCGCTCGCAAACAGAAGGAATGCTTAAAGCAATGGAAGAGAAATTCTTGAAAAAGGACCCAGAAATTATGCATTGGTTTGAGAAGGAAGTATTTTATACGTATAAATGGAATGATTAATAGTAAAAAGAGTGACTCGATTTATTTTGAGGCACTCTTTTTTTGCTAAGGAATTTATAAAATTCTTGAACTGTGGATAAGTGCAAGATATCAAGTGCAAGATATCAAGCTCAAGTATCCTACTATTTGCAAAAGTAGATGCTTTTGGGAGCTGATCAAGGCGCTTTGTTTTGTTCCATTATGTTATTTTTGAACTATTGGAATTGTTGCCTCATTTTTTTGTTGGATTTTGTAAAGCCTAGTAGATAATCCAATTGCTCCAGCTGCAAGTCCAGAAATAAGGCCAATCCAGTAGCCGAAAGCATCAAGTGAAGTATAGGTAGCAACAATGTATCCGACTGGAAGCCCGATAACCCAATATGAAATCAATGCCATGATGAATGTCACATTCACATCCTTATACCCTCTCAAGATCCCTTGTATAGGTGCAGCAATGGCATCTGAAAGCTGGAAAAATATCGCATAAATTAAAAAATCCTGTGTTAGCTTTAGTACATCATCATCAGAAGTATAGATTGACGCTACTTCTGGTCTAAAGAAATAAATGAATGCAGCAGAAATAATTGATAAAACTAACGCCATAACAATACCTAAATAACTATATTGTTTTGCATCCTTAATCCTTTTTGCTCCAACTTCTTGCCCAACAACAATTGTAAGGGCTAGGGATATACTTAAAGGAAGCATATAAAGAAAAGAAGCAAAGTTAATAGCTGCTTGATGGGAAGCGATTGTAATCGTGTTATATTGACTCATAAGCAGTGTGACAGCAGCAAAAATGCTAGTTTCAAAGAAAATAGAAAGACCAATTGGAACACCTATCTTTAGAATTTCTACCCAAGCTTTAATTGAGATTGGATAAAGTGTTTTAAAAATATAGTATTCTTTAAAAGGTGATTGTTTCTTTACGATAAAAATAGCAATAACTGTAATACACCAATAGGTAATTGCTGATGCAACACCAGCACCAATTCCTCCAAGTGCGGGAAAGCCAAACTTTCCAAAAATAAATAAATAGTTAAACACAAAATTAATTGGTAGGGATGATAAGGTGATAATCATTGTCACTCTAGTAAATCCCAGTGCATCTATAAAGCACCTTAAAACAGCATATAAAAATAGTGGGAAAATCCCAAGCGATAGAGAAATTAAATACCATTTTGCAATACGACGAACATCAGTTTCAAGCCCCATATTAGAAAGAATTGGATCTAAAGCGAAGAAGCCCAGGACAAGGATTATTACTGAGATAAATAAACTGACGTATAGTCCTTGAACAACCATATAAGGAACATCTTTCATTTTTTTTGCCCCAACTAACTGAGCGACAATAGGCGTGACAGATAATAATATTCCACTTAGTCCAGTATAGACAGGTACCCATAAACTTGAACCAATCGCAACACCAGCTAAATCGTTAGGATGAACTTTACCGGACATGGTTGTATCAAAAAAGTTCATAGAAAAAAGACCAAGCTGTGTGATGAGAATAGGAAATAAGATACTGGAGAGATAAGCAATTTTCTTTTTGTCAAAAATGTTCATTTTCATGTTATTTCCTCATTTCAAAAAGTTAACTAAAGAATTATAACACGAAAAGAACAATGGGGATGTTATTTTGGTTAATTGTCTGATTTGCGAGACTCACCTTTAAACATTTGATAATAAAAAAATCCCAATGAGATGACACCTAAAATACTAAAGGTATATTGAAGAATTTTATGAGTAATCATTCGAACGCCTCCTACTTTTAATATGGATAAATAATTGGAAAAAATACACAGAGTGTAAAAATCATAAATTATTATGAATGTAAAAGACTAATAAAAAGGGGGACTGAGTAAATTGGAAAATAATCAAGCGTTTACATCTATTAAGAACCATATTGCATTACATTTAAATCAAATTATTGAAGAAACAGAGATGATGAGGAATTCTCTTGATGAAAAAGAATATTGCTTATTATGTGAGCTTGCACATATCCGAGATCGTTTTAACGAAATTCAATCTTCAGCCTCATTCTTTTATTTAAAAGCCTATATTGAAAAATTTACTAGTCAATACATAGAGTTAGCCAAGGCAATTCAAAACTTGTCTGATAGGAAACATGGGGCACTTATTATTGTTGAAAGAGTAAAACCAGTTGATGAGCATATCCAAGCTGGTATTCCTTTGAATGCGAATATTTCCGATCGACTTATTGAAAGTATCTTTTATCCAGGTAATCCTTTGCATGATGGTGCTCTTCTGGTAAGAGGGGATTATCTCATTTCAGCGGCAAATGTTTTGCCCTTGACAAATCAAGATTTTGGTGGCGAAAAAGTTGGGACAAGACATAGAGCAGGGATTGGGCTATCAGAATTGACGGATGCATTAGTGTTAATCATTTCTGAGGAGACAGGGAAAATGTCATTTGCACTTGATGGTACCCTTTATCCAATTATCTCACCAGGAACGAATCTTTAATGAGAAGTATAATGAAAAACCCAATATTTCGAGTAGCGAAATATTAGGTTGGGTGCTATAGTTTACTTACATAATATAATTGGAAGTAGATGAAAAAGTATGTGGAATAATAAAAATGTATGGATTTTATTACTTGGTGAGTTTGTGGCAGGCTTAGGGTTATGGATGGGTATCATTGGTAATCTCGAATTTATGCAAAAGTATGTTCCTTCTGATTTTATGAAATCAATCATTTTGTTTTTAGGTCTTTTGGCGGGTGTATTGGTCGGCCCTCTCGCTGGAACAATCATTGATACGTATTCAAAGAAAAAGGTATTAATATACTCTGGGATAGGAAGAACTCTTAGTGTATTGTTTATGTTTTTAGCTTTATACTATGAATCAATCCCTTTTATGATTTGTTTTATGGTATGTATCCAAGTGAGTGCTGCTTTTTATTTTCCAGCTTTACAAGCAGTGATCCCACTTATTGTAGAAGAAAAGGATTTAATACAATTAAATGGGGTTCACATGAATGTATCGACGATATCTCGAATAGCTGGTACAGCACTCGCTGGAGTGTTACTTGCTGTAATGAATATTGAATTTCTTTATATAGGTTCAATGGTTGCGTATGCTTTAATATTGGTGACTACTTTTGTCATGCAATTTGAAGAGTCTACTTCTAATAGAACGACTGTTAATAAATCTAGTTTTACAGAAATATTACCTGTTTTAAAAAGGACACCTATCGTGATGTCTGCACTTTTTTTAACTACAATTCCCATGCTATTTTTAGGTGGCTTTAATTTAATGGTTATAAATATTAGTGAGCTCCAAGAAGATACAGCAATCAAAGGATTATTATATACAATAGAGGGAATTAGTTTTATGCTTGGAGCCTTTTTTGTGAAAAGATTAACTCATTTATTTCATCCGATTAAATTAATGTTTATATTTGCTTTTGTAATCTCAATCGCTCATTTATCATTGTTCTTCAGTGACGTCAAAATTATGGCGCTTATATCCTTTGGGATTTTTGGCCTTGGTGTAGGTTGTTTCTTTCCAATTGCAGCAACCATTTTTCAAACAAAAATTGAAAAGGAATTTCACGGACGTTTTTTCTCGTTTCGAAACATGTTAGATCGTGTAATGTTCCAAATTGTTTTGTTAAGTACAGGTCTTTTGTTAGATATAATCGGTATTAAATATATGGTTGTTATATTTGGTTTCTTTTCTTTAACTGCCGTATGCTATTTTGGGTTAAATTATTTCAAACAACACCCCGGTGAAAATTCATTAGATAGTCAGGAGAAAATAGTTTAGTTAAAAGGCCAGAACCTGAGGTTTTGGCCTTTTCATTGTAAAATCTAATGGATTGTCTAGATCTGTAACTTTTTGTATAGTAAAAAGGAAAGTAATGTATCTTTTTTCCTATTTTTATCATATTTATTCATATAATTGTAGTTTTATGTCTGTTAATCTATTAAACTAGGTTTATGATGAGTAGGAGGTAATAGTAAAAATGAAACATAAGATATTGGGGTTGACAGCGACAGCAGTCGTAGGTTCTTCCTTATTTGCTACAATTGTTGCAGCAGAAGAGGTAAAAGTTAAGAGTGGTGATACACTTTGGGGGATATCAAGACAATATAACACTTCAGTAGATGTCATTAAAAAGGCAAATTCACTATCAAGTGACTTTCTTCAGATTGGACAAGTTCTCCAGATTCAAGTTGCGCAGTCTTCAAGTAAGCAAACAAATTCGGCTGAAAAAAAGTCTGTATCCACCGCAACCACTAAAAATGTTACATACACTGTAAAAAGTGGTGATTCGTTGTGGGTGATTGCGAAAGCGAATAATATATCGGTTGCAGAATTAAAAAAGTTAAATAATCTTAAAAGCGACATGATTCGAGTTGGACAGAAATTAACGCTAAAAAAATCAACTACTCAAGAATCAGTAAAAAAGAGTACCAAACAAGCGCCACAGCAAGTTGGAACAAATGTAGCCTCCACATATAAAGTCATTTCTGGCGATTCATTATGGAAAATCGCTAATAAATTTGAGATAACAATTGCGGAGCTAAAAGTTAACAATGGACTGAAATCAGATAACATCGTAGTTGGTCAGGTCCTGAAAATTAACGGAGAGCAAACGACAAAAAATAACATTAACAAGACTGTTTCACAACCTACACAAACTCAATCTTCCAAAATTGATACAATGATCAGCGAAGCAAAATCATTGATGGGTACTCCTTATCGATGGGCTGGAAATACACCAAGTGGGTTTGATTGTAGTGGATTCATTTATTATGTCCTAAATAAAGTAACGTCAGTATCTCGTTTAAGTACAGCAGGTTATTGGGATATGATGAAGACAGTTAAGGATCCTGCAGTAGGGGATTTCGTTTACTTTTCTACTTATAAGCCAGGTCCTTCACATATGGGAATTTATTTAGGAAATAATGAATTTATTCATGCCAGTAGCTCAGGTGTTTCAATAAGTAATTTAAATAACTCTTATTGGAAACAACGCTACCTTGGTGCTAAGCGCTATTAATAGAATCCAGAGGGTTCTATTTTTTTTTACCAAAAACATGAAGGGGTGCCTGCGTGACATAAAAAATGATATTCTTATACTTTGAATCCTCTTAGGCTTTCTAGTATACTCATGGTTGATAGAAAAGTCATTAAAATGGTGCAAGGAAAGAAGGACTATAAATGGAAACAATAAAATCAATTCAATTACCAATTGAAATTCAAAAATTAATTTTAAATAGATCAACAAGAGAAATACATGAAGATGATATTCTTTTAATAGGAGAAAGCGGGTTTACTCCATCGGACGACTCCATTTTATATGACGCAATGGTGGCTTTGGCTCTTGGAAAAAATGTTTTACTGAAAGGCCCAACAGGTTCAGGTAAAACAAAACTTGCAGAAACTCTATCAAACTTATTCCATCAGCCGATGCACAGTATTAACTGCTCTGTGGATTTGGATGCCGAGGCTTTATTGGGATTTAAAACAATTGAGAATAATCAGAATGGGACTTCAATCCAATTTGTTGCGGGTCCTGTAGTAAAAGCTATGAAAAAAGGTCACCTCCTTTATATTGATGAAATTAATATGGCAAAACCAGAAACTCTTCCAATATTAAATGGAGTTCTAGATTATCGAAGAATGATTACAAATCCATTTACTGGTGATGTTGTGAGGTCACATGAAAACTTTGGAGTTATTGCTGCTATTAATGAAGGGTATGTTGGAACCGTTCCTCTAAATGAAGCGTTGAAAAATCGTTTTGTTGTCATTGAGGTCCCATATATTCAAGGTAAAGAATTACAATCAGTATTGAATAAGCAGTCAACTCTATCAGATCGAAAATTACTAGAATCATTCACAAAGCTATCTGCAGATTTATTGAGTCTAGTTCAAAATGGCCAAGTGTCAGAAGAAGCAGCTTCGATTCGAGCGCTTATTGATACATGTGATTTAGCTAACTATCTGCCACCTAAACGTGCAATAGAAAGAGGCATTGTTGAGAAGCTAGAAGATGAAAGAGAAAAAGCAGCTATACGAAATGTTGCTGAAACTCTATTTGAGTGAGGTTTTTGCATTGAGATTTATTAAGTTTAATGATCAACAGGTTGATTCATTTCTTTTTATGGAATTATCAGATCTTGCAAAAGGACTCACGAAGAATGGAGATCTTGAGGTTGATTATAGTGTGCAATCTTATTTAGATCCATTTGAAGGGAAAATATATGTTAGTCATTTTTGGGATCATCGTGAAAAGTCTGAAACAGAGCTAGCATTAAAAAGTGATATTTATCTTCGGAGTATCGGAAATTACTATTATACAGATTTTCGTGAGCTTGGTTTATTTATTGAAAAGGTACGAAAATTAAATCTTGGTAGTTTTGCTAAACAGTTATGTATGTTATTAGAAGATCTTCGCCTAGAAGAGATTTGCAAAAAGGAAAGACCGGGCACAAAAAGCGTGTTTATGCTTAGAAAAAGGTTATACAGAAAACATTTTCAAAGTCAACTTATTATACACAACGAGCGAAGTATTCTAACAGATGCGCTTTTTAACGCAATTTATTTAAAATTAACTGCTGAATCTACAATCGAACAAGTACCAACATTATCAGAAAATCTTGACCGTACTTTACCTTATATTGAATCTCAAATTTTTCAAGTATTTGAAGCAGGGTCAACTTTACAAATTATCAAAATTGTTGAAAATGTCTTAGATATTTTAGAAGAGATTTTAGAGATAGATATGTTAAATACGTATTTTTATTTAGCAGAGCTTCCATATGATACGATAAAATCTCCAAGCCTTTTTGATGAATTAAAAAGAAAATCTAAATTGAAAAATAAAGATTCAATAGAGGATGCGAAGAATGGTGATGAGGATGTTCATATTGATAAACTTCCTACTTGGCATAGCGAAACAAGTAAGCCAACAAAAAGTTTTTTGCAATTTGATTTAGAGCAAGGCACAAATACGACGCTTAACGGTGATGGTGCAGTGCGTGAAGGTGAGGACGCAGACCAAGCTCTTGCGATGGTACAAGGAACTTCTCGAAAAGCAAAAAAAAATGATTACTCAAAATTAGAAGCAATGGAGCCTAAAAAAGAGGAAAAATCGAGTGTTGGGGAGCTAGCTTACGGTAAGGAAAATAAATATGCTGTACCGGTTTTTAAGTATTCTAGGCAACCTTTGTTAAGCGAATCCGATCAATACAAACAGGAGAGAAATGATATCCTCCTTTTTCAAAAAAAGCTAAAGTTAATGATTCAAAAAACATTAGAGCATAAAAAAACAATGCCTAGATCAGATCTTCATATCGGGAGATTAAATAAAAAACTATTAAGGTTACTAACAGATAATAATCCTAAACTTTTTTATAAGAAGCAGGAAAAATCTCCTGATATTGATGCTGTATTTACCCTGCTTGTTGACTGTTCAGCCTCAATGTTCGATAAAATGGACCAAACAAAGATTGGAATTACGCTTTTTCATGAGACACTCAAATCAGTGAGAGTTCCGCATCAGATCGTAGGTTTTTGGGAGGATACAAATGAGGCGACAAAAACCAGGCAGCCAAATCATTTCCACACTGTCATTTCGTTCGAGGATTCCTTGCAGAAACATTCAGGCCCTGAAATTATGCAACTATCTCCAGAAGAAGATAATCGAGATGGATATGCAATAAGACATATGACAGAGCAATTATCGAGAAGAAATGAAAAGCAAAAATTTCTTCTCGTTTTTTCAGACGGTGAGCCAGCCGCTACTGGATATGAAAGGAATGGGATTATCGACACCCATGAAGCAGTATTAGCGGCTAGAAAATTGGGAATCGATGTCATGAACGTCTTCTTATCTACGACTGAGGTCGATGAAGCGACAAAAAAAACAATTCAAAATATATATGGGAAATATAGCATTTTTGTTGAAAAAATCGAAGAACTACCTGAACAATTGTATCCACTATTGAAAAGGCTATTGTTAAAAACTTTATAAGCTCTAGTATAAAATCAAATGAACAAACAAAAAAGGGTCAGTTTCCTCTAGGATTCTGACCTTTTTGATAAATTTATTGAAAACTGCAACTAAAGTATAATAATTGCTTAACTCTAAACCATCAAATAGATATGAGCTTTATTGTTTTCATTTTAAAGAAGTCAAAACAATTTACTTTAAAATAATAAAAATTGTACTTTTTTCCAAAGGATTTGTAGTATGATAGAATAAAGGTAGAAGAAAACTAATTTGATAATTCAAACTATTTTAATAATTGGTAGCGCTACTAATGGATAATGGAAAAATAACAAATTTTTTGTAATTTTTCAAACAACTATCTTGGAATGTGTAGTTTCCAATGGTAAAATAGATTTGGAAGCGTTTTAATATCATACTACTATACTTGTAAGAGTGGATAATATCGTAGGATAATGTTTATCCTTCCTACGTATCAGAACATTTTTTCTGATCACTTATGAATCGTTGGGGGTAATGTTAGATGGCAGAAGGCACAATCAAGCGAAATTCTCCTTGGGAAGACTTCCATGGTCCAAACCTCGGCTATGTCATGGAACAATATGATCAATATCAACTTGATCCAAATTCTATTGATATAGAATTAAAAGAAATCTTTGATAACTGGGGTTCTCCTTCTATACGAACAAAATCAAATCAACAAGCAACATCAGCTGAATGTGAAATAATTTCAGCTGACAAAATGAAAAAAGTTGCTGAAGCAGTCAAACTAGTTACGAATATCCGCAGATATGGCCATTTGAATGCGGCAATTTATCCTTTTGAGGATACTTTTGAAAAAAATGAATTTCTTCGCCTTGAAGAATATGATTTATCAGAAGAGGATTTAAAGGACATTCCAGTTCATCTATTATGCGAGGATGCACCTGCACATGTCACAAATGGACTTGAGGCTTACCAATACTTAAAGGAAGTATATAAAAAGTCAATAGCTTTCGAGTTTAGCCATGTACATAACTATGAAGAAAAAACGTGGCTACTCAAAATGGTAGAGTCCGGAAATATTTTCAGGCATTTATCAAATGAAAAAAGAATATCAATTTTAAAAAGATTAACAGAAGTTGAAGGATTTGAACAATTTCTTCATCGAACATTTGTAGGACAAAAGCGTTTCTCAATTGAGGGCTTGGACATGCTTGTGCCTGTGCTAGATGAATTAATATCCAATGCAGTACAAGCTGGAACAGACACGATTAACATTGGGATGGCACATCGTGGACGTTTAAATGTGCTTGCACATGTACTTGGAAAACCATATGAAATTATCTTTTCAGAGTTTCAACATGCACCAAATAAGGAATTAGTACCTTCAGAAGGTTCAATTGGTATTAACTATGGCTGGAGTGGTGATGTGAAATATCACCTTGGTGCAAACAAACAAATCAAGGATGAAAGCACTGTTCGTGCAAAAGTTACTTTAGCCAACAACCCAAGTCATTTAGAATTTATTGATCCAATTGTTGAAGGGTATACTCGTGCAGCTCAAGAAGTTCGGACAGAAAAAGGCTATCCAAAGCAAAGTGTAAATGATGCAATGGCCATCTTGATTCATGGTGATGCTGCATTTCCTGGAGAAGGGATTGTGGCAGAAACATTAAACTTGAATAAATTAACAGGTTATCAAACTGGTGGAACAATACATATTATTGCGAACAATATGATTGGTTTTACGACGGAAAGCCGAGATTCACGTTCAACAAAATATGCTAGCGATTTAGCGAAGGGCTATGAAATTCCTATTGTCCATGTTAATGCCGACGATCCTGAAGCTTGTATTGCTGCTGTATTTATCGCAATGGAATACCGCAAAAAGTTTAAAAGTGATTTCCTAATTGATCTTATTGGGTATCGTCGATTCGGCCATAATGAAATGGACGAACCGTCAATGACACAGCCGCAGCTTTACGAAAAAGTTCGCAAGCATCCTACCGTTCGTGAATTATATGCAAGAACACTAGAAAATGATTCTGTTGTTCGTTCAGAGGATATCAATAAGATCAATGAAGAAGTTCAAGCAACACTTGACAAGGCTTTTCAAAAGGTTCCGGATAAAAAAGTTGCCCAGACACATGAGATTAAATTACCAAAATTCGTTAATAGTGGACTACCACCGCTAAAAACAGCGGTTAACAAAGATCATTTGCTGAAATTAAATGACGAATTGGTGAAGTGGCCGGAAAACTTTAATGTTTTTTCTAAGCTACAAAGAATACTAGAAAGAAGAGCAAAAGCTCTTAAAGAAGATGGGAAAGTTGAGTGGGCTCTTGGAGAGGCGTTAGCATTCGCATCCATTTTAACAGATGGAACACCAATCCGTCTAAGTGGCCAAGATTCACAGCGCGGAACATTTGCTCAACGACATATTGTTTTACATGATGTAAACACTGGAGACTTTTATTCTCCATTACACAAGCTCTCAGACGCTAAGGCATCATTTGCCGTTCATAATAGCCCATTATCTGAGGGATCTGTTATTGGGTTTGAATATGGATACAATGTTTTTGCTCCTGAAACTTTGGTGTTATGGGAAGCACAGTATGGTGACTTTGCAAATGCAGCACAAGTATTTTTTGATCAATTTATTGCGGCAGGTCGTGCAAAATGGGGGCAAAAATCAGGTCTAATTATGTTATTGCCACATGGTTTTGAAGGACAAGGACCTGAACACTCAAGTGGTAGATTAGAAAGATTTTTACAACTTGCTGCTGAGGATAGTTGGCAGGTTGCTAATTTAACAAGTGCTGCTCAATATTTTCATATTTTACGCAGACAAGCTGATTTACTAAAACGTGAAGAAGTAAGACCACTTGTTATTATGACTCCAAAAAGCTTGTTAAGAAATCCTCAAACTGTATCAGATCTAAATGAGTTATGTGAAGGTGAGTTCAGGCCTGTTATTGAACAACCTGGACTTGGTAACTCTCCAAAAAAAGTGAAAAGACTTCTATTATGCACAGGGAAAATTGCTACAGATTTAACAGATAAGTTAAACACTTTAGAAGGAAATCAGGATTGGGTTCATATGTTAAGAGTGGAAGAACTATATCCATTCCCTAAAAAGAATATCCTTTCAATAATGGAGAATTTATCTTCCCTTGAAGAAATTGTCTGGGTTCAAGAGGAGCCTCAAAATATGGGAGCATGGACCTTCATTGATGCAAAGCTAAGAGAAATAGCACCTGAAGGAATTCCTGTGAAATATATTGGAAGAAGAAGAAGACAAAGCCCTGCTGAAGGAGATCCGAACATTCATAAGAAGGATCAGGAGCGAATTGTGACAGAAGCATTGTCTTGGAATAAGTAAGTATTGACCATTTATTAATTGACTAAATTGAAAAATGCGGAACTTGCTAAGGATCATAAAGTCGCTTTATTTTAAATAGGTACCTAGCGACACTCTACAAATAAGCAAGTGCTCAAGGGGGAACCAACACATGGCTGAGATTAAAGTACCAGAACTTGCAGAATCTATTACTGAAGGAACAATTGCACAATGGTTAAAACAACCAGGTGATGCTGTTGAAAAAGGTGAATATCTTTTAGAGGTTGAAACAGACAAAGTAAACGTAGAATTAACTGCTGAATTTTCTGGAGTTTTAAAAGAGCTACACAAAGAATCAGGTGATACTGTTCAAGTTGGAGAAACAATCGGGGTAATTGATGAGAGTGGAGAAGCTTCTGGATTTCAACCGGAAGAAAATAAAGAGGCACAGAAACCGCATGCTGCTGAACAACAACATGAAGTTGAAGCAAAAGCAGAAGAGAAGAAACAACGACCAATTGCTTCACCTTCAGCTCGTAAGCTTGCTCGTGAGCGTGGGATTGATTTACAACAAGTACAAACAGCAGATCCTCTAGGCCGAGTGCGAAAGCAAGATGTTGAAGCATTCTCAGGTCAAGATGCTATAAAACAAGTTCAAGCCGAATCAGCAAAACCGGCTGCAGCTCCAAAAGCGGCAGCACCAGCCCAAGCAGACGTACCAGGTAAACCTGTTGAACGAATCAAAATGTCTAGAAGACGACAAACAATTGCTAATCGCTTAGTTGAAGTCCAACAAACAGCTGCAATGTTAACAACTTTTAACGAAGTTGACATGACAGCGGTGATGGAAGTACGTAAAAGACGAAAAGATAAATTCTACGAACAGCATGATGTGCGTTTAGGGTTTATGTCATTCTTTACTAAAGCAGTTGTGGCAGCATTAAAACAATTCCCATTATTAAATGCAGAAATTCAAGGGAATGAAATTATCATGAAGAAATTTTATGATATTGGAATTGCTGTTTCAGCACCTGAAGGATTAGTCGTTCCAGTTGTACGTGATGCAGATCGTTTAAACTTTGCTGGAATTGAAGGAGAAATCTTAGATTTAGCAAAGAAAGCACGTGATAATAAATTAAGCTTAAGTGATTTACAAGGTGGAACTTTTACAATTACTAATGGTGGGGTATTTGGTTCATTATTATCAACGCCAATTCTAAACGGACCACAAGTTGGAATCCTGGGTATGCATAAAATTCAACTTCGACCGGTTGCTATTGACGAAGAGAGAATGGAAAATCGTCCTATGATGTACATTGCACTTTCTTATGATCATCGAATTGTCGATGGCAAAGAAGCAGTTAGTTTCTTAGCTACTGTTAAAGAATTACTAGAAGATCCAGAAACATTATTATTAGAAGGTTAATCTAGGAAAAAACGTGAAATGGTTGGCACTTATTATTAGGTGTCAGCCTTTTTCTTATGTATAAATAACAATTTATTTCTCAATTTTTCAATATAACAATCTGATAAAGATAACATTATTATGTTAACTGACTAATTGTGAGAATATTTTTAAAATATAATAAAATTTTAATTATGCTTCTAAAATGTTAAAATGTTGAGTTATATAATGTTTGTGATAGTTGAAGATAAATATTAGTGGAAAACCCCTTTTCAGGGATCTATTCAATGTAAAACAAACAATCTAGGTTTCCGAGGTGATGTTGTGAATAATCAAGTTGAGCAATGGTCGTCAAAACTCTCGTTTGTACTTGCAGCAGCAGGTTCTGCAATCGGTTTAGGTGCGATATGGAAGTTTCCATATGTAGCCGGAACGAGTGGTGGCGGTGTATTTTTTCTAATCTTTATTTTGTTTACTTTGTTGGTAGGTTTACCACTTTTACTAGGTGAATTTATTATTGGAAGAAGCACAAAGAAGGATGCAATCATAGCCTACAAGCAAATTGCTCCAAATTCCTCTTGGCATGTAATTGGGAGACTTGGAATTGTAACATGCTTTATTTTGTTATCATTCTATAGTGTTGTCGGGGGATGGATTCTAATATATTTAGTGAAGGCCGTTACTGGTAACCTAAGTGGATTAACAGAGCAAGAATATGGGGAATTATTCGGATCGAGTATTTCAGATCCAGTTTTAACTGTATTTGCACAGTTCATCTTTTTAGTCATTACAAGCTTTGTTGTGTCAAAAGGTGTATCTAATGGAATTGAAAAAGCCAGTAAGTTTATGATGCCTGCTCTCTTTATTTTATTTATTTTTCTGATTGTCCGTTCAATAACATTAGATGGTGCAATGGAAGGAATTATTTTTTTCTTAAAACCTGATTTTGCTAAGGTGACATCAGAAACGATCCTTTATGCAATGGGACAATCTTTCTTTGCACTTAGTGTCGGTGTTTCTGTGATGGTCACGTATAGTTCGTATTTATCTAAAAATGAAAATCTTCCACAATCTGCTGTTTCAATTGTTGGTTTAAATCTATTAGTTGCACTATTAGCTGGATTGGCTATATTTCCTGCTGTTTTTTCTTTTGGATTAGCTCCAGATGCTGGTCCTGTGTTATTGTTTAATGTTTTACCAACGGTATTTAATCAAATGCCATTTGGTAGTCTCTTTTTGGTTGCTTTTTTATTGTTATTTTTATTTGCAACCTTAACGTCTGCTTTTTCTATGCTTGAAATAATAGTTGCTCCAATTTCTAAAGGGGATAACAGAAAAAGAAGAATGTTTTCATGGATCGTAGGAATTAGTATTTTTGTTGTAGGGATTCCTTCTGCACTATCTTTTGGGATCCTCGCAGATGTTTCGATTTTTGATAAGTCTATTTTTGATGCAGCAGATTTTCTTGTCAGTAATATATTAATGCCTTTAGGTGCACTATTGATTTCGATATTCGTCCCTATGAAAATCTCCAAAAAAGAATTACTACAAGAGCTTCACCAAGGTTCAACCATTAGCAGAAAAGTATTTACCTATTGGTACCTTCTGCTAAAATACGTTTCTCCGATTGTTATTATTGTTGTATTTTTAGATGCAATAGGCATTATTTGATTTTTATTTATAGAAGGATAACTCAAGTAATGGGTTATCCTTTTTTTGGTTTCTTAATAAGGCTTCCATTTCACTTTCTGAGCCTCATGAAAGCGGCGTTCGACTTCCTTCCAATTCACTACATTCCACCAATTATCTACGTACTTTTTACGATCATTTTTATATTGTAGATAGTATGCATGCTCCCACACATCTAATGTTAAGAGTGGGATGATATCCCATTGACTTAAATTCTGATGTTTTTCTGCTTGTAGAATCTCTAAACGGTGTGATCGAGGGGACCATACTAAAATAGCCCAACCAACTGCCTCAACATTTTTAGCAGCTTCAGAAAAATGTTGCTTAAATTGCTCAAAGCTCCCAAAGGATTGATTTATTTCTTTCATTAGCATGCCCGATGGCTTTCCACCACCTTCTGGACTCATAATGCTCCAAAAGATCGTGTGCAAATAATGTCCTGCACCATGAAAGGCAGCTTCACGCTCCCAATGCTTAATTAACTCGAAATTACCTGTCATTCGTGCCTTCTGCATTTCCTTTTCAGCTTTATTTAATCCATCAACATAGTTCTGATGATGCTTATCATGGTGTAAACGCATAATCTCTTGATCAATATGTGGCTCCAATGCGTCATAATCATAAGGAAGTGGTGGTAAAGTATGCCTTCCGATTGGGACTGGCCCTATTTGATCTTGAATCCGAGAATTCTCTTCTTTCTCAAAGTCATTGTCATCAAAATATGATTCGAATTGAGTAAATAACTCATCTGCTCGTTGATAAATTTTTTGGGGATCAAATTCTGAGTTTTCCTTTAGTTCATTCTGTAGGTGTAATAGATCTTCTTTCCAAGATGCTAATTTTCCAATGTCATGGTTACGGCTTAACACTTCAATGGATTGATGATAACTTTCTAAAATGTCATCACACCATTTTTGCATAGATATAATGTATTGTTCTGACATGTAAATCCCTCCCAGATATCAGTCGTAGTCAATATATTCAAGAGAAATAAAAGGTTGATGCTTTTCTTTGTTGAACGAAAACATTTCCTTCTTTAGCCATTTTTTGTTTATAATGGGCCATGGTTAGAAGAGGGAATATAAGTTGATAACTGTGATAGTTAATATAAAATTGTCCGGGTAAACCTATTCCTGTGGGATATGACAAAGCTTCCTGAGTAAATGAGCTAGGATCAAGTAAATGTGCCAACCCTATTTGAACGGATTTTTTTCGATACGCGTTACTTTGAATCAATGCATCTAAAGCCCAAGAAGTTTGTGAAGGTGTGCTAAAAGATAGGGGAGTATAATGCTTTACATTGCTACTAATGCATGATTCACCCCAGCCACCATTATAAAGCTGAATAGATTCCAACCAATTTAAAGCTTTTTGGATGATACATGATTGAGGGGAAACTCCAACAGCAAGTAAACCGGTGATTGCAGCCCATGTTCCATAAATATAACAAACTCCCCATCGGCCATACCAAGAACCGTTTTTTTCTTGGTTTTGTTCCAACCAATGGATAGCTGCTTTAATGCTTGGATGATTCTTTGTCATTCCAGCATAGGTTCCTAAAAATTCAAGAGTTCTTCCTGTTAAGTCTGCAGTCGAAGGATCAATAGCAGCGTCTTTTGCATTTTCTAAGGGGATATAAGTTAGAATTTCAAGGTTAGTATCTTTTTCGAATGCAGCCCAACCACCATCTGAATTTTGCATTGATAGTAAATAAGTAACTCCTTTATTCCATGCATTGTAAACCAATGCATCTGATCGAGCTTTTCTAGTTAGTGCCCTCAATACTACTGAGGTATCATCATTATCTGGGTTAATCGTATTATTGTGAGAAAAGCCCCAACCTCCTGGTTGGACATTCGGGTTATGAATCTTCCAGTCTCCCTTTTTCGTATGTTGTTTTGTTAATAAGTAGAATATGGATTTGTCTATTATATTTTGTTCAGGAAAATTTGCTTCTTGAAGAGCATAACTGATTAAGGCTGTGTCCCACACAGTTGAAGTAGAGTTTTCTAAATGAATTCCATTACATTCTGGTGAAACTAGTTGTTTTAAGCTATTTATGGCATTCAAAATAGTTGGTGATTTTTTTTTATAGCCTAAGGACAGTAGTGCAAAAATCATGAATAAAGTTGAACTAGCATAGCTGTACAAAGTTCCATCAGCTTCAAGTCTTTTTAATATATAGCTTTCAGCACGTTGATAGCCTAATCGATGGAGATGTTCCGGTAATTTTAGTAGATTCTTCATTTCATTCAAAAACAAAACTTCTGATCGAAAGGGGAGTCGAAGGGTATCGTTTGACGAACGTACAAACAAATGTTGAACATTTGGTGTAAAAGGTGACGTTACTGTAAATTTTTTATTTGCTGCTATGATCATCGGGATAAAATGAATTCTGGCATATGCACTGAATTGGTAGAAGTTCATAGGGAAAGATTTGGGGATAAGAAGAAAAGTCATTGGAACGTAAAATAATGAGGGCCACGGATATAGTCCTGTTACAGCTAACATCCATTTTGTCATAAAATGTGAATTGCTAAGACCACCTTTTTCACGTATAAATTGCTCTGCCTTTTTTAAAGTTGGATAACTTGGTGTAAAAAATCCAGAGAATAAGAGAGCACAATAGGCCTGTATCGTTGCAGATAAATTTCCATCTTTTTCATCAGGAAAGGCTTTCCATGAGCCTGTATTTGTTTGTGTATTAAGGAGCCGCTCAGTAAGTATCTTTATTAATTGCTCTTCATTCTTGATATCTAGAGCTCTTAGTGTCATGATCATGAATGCATCAGTCATTAGTCCACCTTCAAAACAAAATTTCCACGAACCATCTAATTTCTGTCTAGTTTTGAGTTTTTCCATGATAGATGATATTTGTTGGTCAATCATTTTGCTCGTGATCATTTCATATTCACCTCAACATATGGTATGCATGGAGATCAACGCATATGTTTTATGTAGATACTTAACAGAAAAAGCCTCCCTCTAATCATTTGCTTTTTTGAAAGAATCAGATAAAATATGAAATAAGAAAGTGAGAGGTGGAATTGTTTTGATACATAAAACATGGCAAGAAACAAAAGCAATAAAAAAAGTGAAATGTGTACATACAAATGCAGAAAAATATATGGTTAATCGTGCCCTTACTGCAGGTAAAGAGTATGATGTACAAAACGAAACAGAGGAATTCTACTTTGTTATTGACAATACAGGTAAGGTTGGGGGCTACTATAAAGATTATTTTGAAGTTGTGATTTAACTATCTATAGAGGGAATGACAATTGATGTCATTCCTTTTTCTATTCAGATTAGGTTCGATTATGCCTTAAATTTTCATCATGCCATCTATAGAAAAACAGGGAAACTCCCAATCATTTGACTCTTATATTATTAAAATTAATAATAATAATAATGGTGTTTGTTAGATCGTCTGTAATGTAAGGAGGGATCACAGCATGGATTCAAAAGCAAAATTAATTCTTCATCCTGTGAGAATGAAAATAGTTCAAACATTAATAGGTAAGAAAGAGTTAAATGTTCAACAAATACAAGGAAAATTAAAGGATGTACCTCAAGCTACTTTATATCGACATCTAAATAAACTTTTAGAAGCAGAGGTACTTCAAGTTGTGAAGGAAAACCAAATTCGCGGGACAATTGAAAAGATATATGCACTAAATGAACATGAACTTTCAGATAAAGGGAATCTCCAAAAACTAAGTCGTGACGAACATTTAAATTTATTTTTAACCTTTATGACTCATTTATTGGGACAATATGAAGCATACTTACAACAAGAACAATTTGATTTAGTCAAAGACGGTGTAAGCTTTAGACAGGCAATGGTTTATTTGTCTGATCAAGAATTACAGAATTTTCATGTTGAACTTTCTAATGTGTTTAAGAAAGTCATGGATAATGAGCCAACAAGTGAAAGAGCTGTTCGACATATTTCAACTATTATGATGCCTGAGGCAAAAAAATAGTTTTTGCATTGTTACTTATCACTTATAATAAAAAGATATAGCCTCTTTTAATAGTTTAGGCTCATATGAAAGGTTTATTAAGAAGGGAATTTG
Source organism: Bacillus sp. (in: firmicutes) (assembly GCA_031180405.1). Lineage (GTDB taxonomy): Bacteria > Bacillota > Bacilli > Bacillales > Bacillaceae > Metabacillus. The sequence goes on from JAPSLU010000008.1 coordinate 38,652, forward strand.
AACAATATGAATGAACAAAAGTATAAAATCAGAGACGCAAATCTTGAAGATCTAAAAATGATTGTTGATATTTATAACACATCGATACCAGGTCAACTTGCCACTGCTGATTTAGAAGAAGTGACTGTAGAGAGCAGATTGACATGGTTTCATGAGCATAATTCACATCATCGACCTTTATGGGTTTTAGAAGAAGATGGTGTCATTGTAGGTTGGTTAAGTTTTCAGTCATTTTATGGCCGACCTGCCTATAACGCTACTGCAGAAGTAAGTATTTATCTAGATCCTTCCGTTCACGGTAAGGGCTATGCACGTGTGTTAATGGACCTTGCAATATTAGAATGTCCAAAACTTGAGATCAAGACATTATTAGCATTTGTGTTTGGACATAACACACCAAGTTTAAAATTATTTGAAAACTATCAATTTGAAAGATGGGCACATCTTCCAAAGATTGCGAATATGGATGGTGTTGAAAGAGATTTAGTTATTTTGGGTAAAAGAATAGTAGAGTAATTTATAAATTCATGAAATTAGACACGTACGTAATTATACCTTTTCTAAAAGGATACAATATTTCTCAATGTATCCTTTTTCAGTTTTAAAGTATACTGACAGAAAAAATGGTCAAGCAAATTTTATTGCAATTGTATAGATCTGCTTTGTTATTACACATACTTCTTATAATATATAAAAAATCAAAGTATAGAAAAGGTGGATTCATGCGGTACTATTTACTAACACATAATGATTTAGACGGTGTAAGTTGTGGAATTCTTGCTAAATTAGCATTTGGAGAAGATGTAGAAGTTCACTTCCATTCTGTTAATAGTCTTGATTATCATGTGGAGCAAATCATAAAAGAGCAAAGTGAACATAAACAAACGTTTAAATTATACATAACGGATTTGTCTGTTAATAAAGAGAATGAAGCTAGGTTAAAAAAGTTTGTCAAAAACGGTGGTCAGGTTCAATTAATTGATCATCATAAAACAGCATTACATTTTAATAACTATGAGTGGGGCCATGTAATGGTTGAAGAATCAGAAGGTATTCTAGCTTCTGCTACATCGTTATTTTATGCACATCTTGTTAAAAATAAAATGCTTGAGCAACGCCAAATAATAAGTGATTACGTCGAATTGGTGAGACAGTATGACACATGGGAATGGGAAAGAAATGAGAACATAAAAGCAAAGCGGCTAAATGATCTTTTATATTTGCAATCGATTGAAGAGTTTGAAGAAAGCATGAGAGAGAGGCTTACAAAACAAAATCATTTTTCATTTAATGACTTTGAGGAAAAGCTTCTAGATATAGAAGAAAAGAAGACGGATCGCTACATAAGGAGAAAAAAGAGAGAGTTAGTCCAATCCTTCATCGGAGACATTTGTGTTGGAATTGTCCATGCAGAATCCTATCACTCTGAATTAGGGAATGCTCTAGGCAAGGAACATCCACATTTAGATTGTATTTCAATCCTGAATATGGGGAATAAAAAAATAGGATTTCGAACGATTCATGATCATATTGATGTATCTGAGATTGCCTCACGATATGGTGGTGGTGGACATGCAAAAGCAGCTGGATGTTCGCTAACACAAGAGGCATACAGGGAATTTGTTGAAAAACCATTCTCTATTAAGCCATTACGAATAGATTCTCCACATAATAAAATGAATATAAAGCAGCATTGCTCTCTTTTTGAAAACTATGAGAAAGATCAATATTTAATATGTATCGATAAAAAGGGTAGCTGGTATGTAGAAAATAATCATCAGCCTCTACCAAATCAATTTTCTACGTATGAAGAGGCAGAGTTTTTTCTAAAAAGATCTTTTTCTGTATACCTTACTAAGGATGAAAAACTTATTAATTATTTACTTAATTCCTGTGAAAAGCAAAAGAAATAATGACAATTGAATTAAGAAGCAAAGTTGAATTTAAAACTTTGCTTCTTGTTCATATCAACTAACCAAAAGGAAAACGAATAGTAGATATTAAGCGCTAGAATCCAATTGAATTACTTCTGAGCAATGGACTAGAATGATTTCATCTAATGCGGCTTCAAGTTTTTTCAGCTCATAATAGCCACTTGTGTAGGAATAAAAAACTTCATAACGTTCTCCATTGTAGATGACAACCTTCACAATTAATCACCATTTCCTTCCATAAATTTCTATAATTTCTATACCCGAATGCCTGGTAATGAAACTAGTCATTTATGACTATTTTTAAATTTTTAGTATCTATTCAACAATGATATAAGCAATCATTGGAATATGTTGTCCTTTATGTGAGTGTGTATCACAAATTAACCGATATGAACCTTCCTCCTTAAAATGTAGAGAAATTGCTGTCTTTTCACCCTTTTTTACAGTCCCCTTTATGTCGGTTCCCTCAATATAAAAGGGATGCTCGTCACCATTTACTCCAAAAATATTTAATGTTACATCCTCATCTTGAGGGATAATAATTGTTCCGGGATCCCATCGGTATGCCTCTATTTTTTTTCCATCTGCAGTTGTTGTTGAGAACTCACCAGTTACCATGTCTATGGTAATATCCTTATCTAAATTTTGACTACTTTGGAACGTTGGCACAGATTCTTTTGTGAAAAAGTATAAACTTCCCATTAAGATTGCAGCACATATGAAAAACAGCCATTTCTTTCTTATAAATACAAACCGCATATTCTCTCCCCCTAGTGCATGTCTATAATATTTATATGAAGGGAAGGGAGGGAACTTGTCTAAATTTTATCGTTTGATTAAAATTTATATGCATTACTAAAGTTCAAAAAAAGAAGAGGATGATCTTTTTGAACCATCCTCTAAATTCTCATACTAAATGATATTGCTCCGGATTTTTTACTATTAAGAGAGCTTTACCTTTATCAAGTTTTTCTTCAAATACTTTAGCTTCCGTCTCTGAAAATCCCATTTCATAAAGTTGACTACGTAACTCATCACCCTTTTTGCGGAAAAAGTTTTCAACTGCTGTGTTTAAGCCAGTTTCTTTCATACCAATGACATTTGCATTTGCTTTATCTGAAAGTCTTTCAGTTCGATCATCATCATGAGTTAAAACATAGAGGTCAGTAGATTGTACACCATTACTTTTTAGCATTTCTACAGTTTTCTGTAACTTGTCTTCATTGTTAAATTCTTCAATATAAGGTCTCATTTTCAAGCTCCTTCTTAAGTTTTAATAGTATTCAATAGCGCGAAAGTACAACGTATAAACATATAAAGTGAAAAATAGTCTTTACTACCTACTAGAGATATGAAAGAAATCTTTCTAAAAAATTCTTCTTCCTTATTGTATAAATATGTGGTATATTAATTAAGCGATGAGCTGAATTGTGTAAGTCGAATTACATGCCGAAAGGCTAAATGCACGATGTGGCGTGCAGTATTTCGCCTCAATACGCAAAAGACGTCTTTTATAGACGTCTTTTTATTTTGCCTTTTTTAGTAACTTGAATATTACTACCGTCTATCATAAGATAATATAAACGAGATTATGAATAGAAAAGGAGGTAGGTTGGTTGTCGAAATATTCAATATTATTTGTTGGTGCAGGTAGAATGGCAGAGGCGATAATTGCCGGAATCTCAACAAATAGCTTTGATGAAGTAAAACAGATATATGTTATTAATCAAACAAATTTTAGATAGATTGCATGAAATGGCTACCAAGTACCAAGTTCTACTAATAGAGAAAGTTGAAGACGTTATTGAAAAAGTAGACATCATCGTACTTGCAATACCACCTTCAGCACATGATGAGGTTTTAAAGAAAATAAAGCCTTTCATTAGCAGACAATTCATAGTAACTCTCGCAGCTGGAATTAGCCCTTCACATTTGGAAAACAAGCTTCCAAATGGAACTGCTGTTGGATGGATTATGCCAAATACGGCTGCAATGGTGGGGCATTCAATTTCGTTATATACATATGGAAGGTTTGTAACTGAAACAAATCATAAACAAATGAAATTATTGGTTCACTCAATTGGAACATCACACTATTGTACAGAAAATGAAATTCATGATTTAACAGCCGTAACAGGTAGTGCGCCTGCTTTTTTCTATCTTTTTGTAGAAACATTAATTGAACAGACAGAAAAATATGGTGTTCCAAAGGAAATAGCGGAAAAATTAGTGAAAGAAATGATTATTGGTTCTGCTGAAATGCTAAAACGAAATATGTCTCCGCAAGAGCTAAGAGAGCAAGTAACAACCCCTGGGGGTGCAACAGCTGTAGGGCTTAAAGTGTTGAAAAATGGCCAGTTTGTTCAACTTTTGCAAGAAGCGGTTACGGAAACTAATAAGAAAGCAAAAGGAGAAACATGAGCAAAATAAAATCCCATGTATTCCATGGGATCTTATTTGTTGATTATGAAATTAGTCCTTTTTAAGGCTTACAGCAGAAAAGTTCTCTAAAACAGGTAATGTACGTTCGTCTTCAACCATTGTGTGTCCACATAGCGGACAGTCCGGTTCTTCGTTCGATTTAAAATTATCTCGCATCCAACCGTTACAATCATTTGAATCACAAGTCCATATTTTTAAGTTAACCTCAGGTGGCTTTTCGACTTGTTGTTGAAATCTCATATCAACACATCCTTCAGTAAGGAGATTTAGTACTACATACATTATACACGTTTTTTCTAACAATATGTATAACTGTTAACAAATTCCTTTTCTCTAATAAGGTGTTAATTAGTCTGACGAGCTTTACAATTGTAAAGCAGTCAGACTAATTGAGCCCTTATTCAACTTCTTTAAGTTCCACAACACTTACTTGAGACCTTTCCTCAAGTGGCCCTCTAAGATGACAAGTTACCATCTCTTGGTCTTCATGCAATTCGTCAATCCAAACAGAAGCGCCATTATACATAACTTTTATGTCTGCAGGAGATGATAGAATCTGCTTTACACGGTTTATGTCCAACTCAAAAACCTCCTAAAATTAATCGTTTTATTTTTGCCTAGTTTCACCACTTTTATTCTTATGGAGAAAAAATGATTTTCTTCAATCAAAAGGTAATAAGCTGACATTAAACAGACATTGACAACGGTTGTCAGCCTTAATCAGTATCTATTTTTTAAGAAGAAAAGGGCTTACCTTCCTTAAGCTAATAGAGCGCCAAATCCACTCTAATGGCCCTTGATGAAAATGGGATAACCAGTATTTACTAAATAAAAGTTGAAATAGAAACACAATAACACTCATAACAAGACCTTCAGATAAACTTACTTTGTTATAAAGATGAGTTATGCGGAAAAAGCTAACCATTAAAATAGATTGAAAAAGGTAATTTGATAATGACATCCTTCCAACATAACGGAGAGGATAAAGAATTAGTTTTACAAATGGATGATCAAAGAAAACATAAATACTTGATATATACAAAATAGCCATAACAGCACCAGTGATACTTGTTAAAAAATAGATGATGTCAGGAAAATAAAAGTGTGCAAGTACAGTCAAAATTAGTAACCCAAGGCTAACATATAAGCAGCTTTTCCAACATGATTTTACTCGAACTATATTTACAGAATTTCGTTCATAAATACCTACTTTCCCAATATATAAACCTAATAAGAACCATGCAAGAACTGGTATAAAGACGAAAGGCAATTGAAATAAGACGGGAAAAACCTCGATGTTTAGTCTATAAAAAACCCACTCTTTATAAGTAGAATCTTTATACATTGAAACATAGGTCGAGAGTATATTGTGATATTCATTAGATACGAGATATTTGTTATTTGGAATTATTGTATTCCACCCAATAATAAGGTAGTAGAGCGCCAACAATGTAATTGCCCAAAATAAAATCCACTTACTAGAAACTTTATAAAATAAAAGTAAGAATAGACTGGTTACAGCATAGATATGCAGAATATCTCCATACCAAATAAAAATAAGATGTATCATTCCAAAGAAAAAGAGAATAATCATTCTTCTAATAAATAAGGTTATTTTAAATGATTTTTTGATAAATAAGTAAAAGCTTAAACCAAATAAAATAGCAAATATTGGATAGAACCTCATCTGGATAAATATCTGATAAAAAATACTAATTACTCTATCAAAACCTACTGAATTAGGAGTTACTCCATACATTGTTACAATAAATACAGGAGAGGAAAAGCTTTTCATATTAACTAGAAGGATTCCAAGCAGGGCAAATCCACGAATAGTATCAATAATTGGAACTCGTTTTTGTTGTTTCATGTTCAACCCTTCCTTCTTAATATGACATAACATAAAAAATGAACCTATCAAAAGATAATTGAACCAAACGGACAGGATGGGTTTGAATTAAAAGAAAATAAAAAGCCCGCAACAAAAGAAGATATTTCGATCATTATAAAAGAAATTCAACAAATGAAAGAAATATTGGGTCTGGACTCGTTAAATTCAACTACAAAACGAAGCATTTCATCTGAAATAACCTTATTTACAGAGGTTGTAAAAATAAAAATAATCCTGTACCCCCTCATAAATTGCAATAAAAGATAACTCATGTTCTTTCATCTATTTTATCATTAATAATTCAATGGATACCTATCAAACATAGTTTTGGTAGGTTTTTAATGTTGTTTTGAAAATAGCGGAAGTATTCTTAAAAATAAACAAATTATCTTAATTAATGGGGTTAATAGTCTATACAATCAGAAAATTACTAGTAACTAGTATAATGGTTACGCTTACAAACTAGTCTCTATCATCAAATATTTTCATTTCCATTATTGTCTATCACTTTATGCTGTTCGCTACATAAGTTGTAAATGTACTCAGAAAATATGAGTGTGGTAGAAAGACCTAATTAAAAATGATTTAAAGGAGGTGGAAGGGTTGGTAAATGCAAAAGGTGAATGGAAAAAAGAATTTGAAAAGGCGGTTCACTTACATCAACTAGCAATAAATGGAGATAAACAAGCAGCAAAGCAAGCTTATGATTTGTTGAAAAAAATAAGATTACAAACTGTTAATAATGCTCTTGTAGATGCCTATTTTGGTAGTTCATCTGCTCTGATTGCAAGAGATCATCCAGATTTAATGGAAAAAATGAACCTAGCAAAGAGAGGTCTAAAAGCTTTAGACAATGCAGTCAAGGCAGATCCTAATAATGTTGAAATTAGAATATTACGTGGAAATGTAGCGTATCGCCTTCCAGAAATGTATTTCAGAAGAACAAAAACAGCAATCGAAGACTTTCAATTTCTAGTTGACGGGTATGAAGGAAAAAAGAATAAGATTTCCAAAAACCAATATTGCGAGTTTTTACTAAATTTAGGTAATTCCTACCAAGTCATTGGAGAAAGTCAAAAAGCTGACACTACGTGGGATAAATTGCTAAAGATAAATAGCAGTAAGTTTAAAAAGCTTGTTGATGAGCTTAGAAAGAATGGAGGTGTATAGATTTGCAATTTAAAAAGAGAAATGAAAAATTATTAAAAAAATTAGCGGAGGGTAATCCGTATTTGTCTACTTTTAAAAGGGGAACTTTAGAGAATTTACCAATTACTAGATTAATCTTAAAGGAAGCAAATCATACTACTGATAGAAGCAAGATGTTAATGAAAAAAGTGGAAGCTGTACAAAATAACGCTAATAAATCAATAGAAGAAAGCAGCCTGAATTTTAAAAAAGCTGTTGAATCTCAAAAAGTTAGGAACAAAAAATCAAAAAAAGTATCAGTTCAAAAGGAGAGCAATCAACAAGTAGAAGAAGCAGCAAAGTATCCAAGAGTAGAAAATCTAGATTTTACTAAGCGTGAAAAGTCATCAACTAAAAATAATAGTAATAATGAACAATATCAATCAAGTATAAAGAAATCTGAAAACAAGACGAATAAAATAGTCGAGAATCAAACATCAAGTTCATCAAGTCTTACACCATTAGAAGATGCAATAAATAACCATGATGCTGGTATAAAAGGAAATAAGCTCGCTGTAAAAAAGGCATATGCATCTTTAAAAGAGTTACATCAAAAGAACCCTAACGATCTTATGATAAAAGCCTATTATGGAAGTGCCACAACGTTACTCGCAAGGGACGCAAGCAGTGTTACTGATAAAATGAAATATGCACTTGAAGGACTAAAATATTTAGATGGAGTAGTAGATAAATCCCCCGATTTTATTCTAGGAAGATTTCTAAGAGGGAATGTAGCCTACCGATTACCAGAATTATATTTTCAACGTACGGCTACTGCTATAGAGGATTTTCGTTATCTTGTAGACGCATTTGAAGAAAACCGCTCAATTCTATCTGAACGTGATTATATTGAGGTGTTAAAAAATTTAGTCGAGGCTAGTAAACGTGTAAATCAATTAGACAATGCAAAAAACTATCAAGATAAATTAAAAGCATTAAAACAAAATGAAAAGCCAAGTCCAAATGACGGAACTCAATTAAACACTAACGGAGAAGTAGAATCAACAGGAGAAGGTCTTACTGATGAAGCAATAACCTATTACCAAAATGCTCTTAATGGAGGACCAGATGAAGTTAAAGAGGCATTGTCATTTTTTGAAGTATTTGTTTTAACTAATGAGGCAAAAGAAGTAGAGATGACCTACCTAGATCTACAGTCAATGCTTGGGAGAGATTCAATTAACACCTACGAGATGTTCGGCTCAGCAATAAAGTCGATGAAAGCCATGGATGCCCTTATTAGTGAACATCCCTCTTTACATGAACTTCGCATAATAAGAGCGAGACATAGTTTACGCTTACCTGAGATTTTCTTTAGAAGAGCGGCGATTGCCGTAAGTGATATTGAAATGCTGTTAAAAGATGCAGAATTCTCAAAGAAAGCGGAAAAGGAAACTCTTAACCAACTACTTTTTGATTTAGGAAGAGCATACGAAAAATTAGATATGTTAGATGATGCCTTTAAAATATGGTACAAATTATTAAAACAAAGCCCCAATAAGCGACTAATTAGTAAAATACAAGAAAAAATTGAAATCCATTCATATAAAGAGATGGATTTAAAAATATTCTCATCATACCCAAAAGAAAAATTGTATAACAAAGGAAAAGAAATCCACTCCATTGGTGCAAAAGGAAGTCGATTAGCTGCGAAACAAAGTTTAGAGGTATGGGAGAAAGCAAAAAACACATTTCCGGACTGTGAGGTTGCCAATACCTATTATGCTGCTTCAGTAGCTTTAATGGGGAAATATGCTAGTGATCCTCAAGAAATGTTTGGAGAAACCATAAAGGGATTAAAGCTATTAAAATCATCAATAAAATCGGATAACCCCGAATTGAAGTATTTGCGAGGCTGTATTTATCAATGTTTACCTGAGGGATTCTTCCATACAAGTGATAAAGCTGTGAAGGATTTTAAATCTGTAAAGGCAGCCTACGACAATAATCAAGACAATCCTCCAATCACAAAGGACCAATATATAAAACTACTTTATGATCTAGGTCATCTATTCAAAAAAACTAGTTTTGTAGACAAAGCGTTGAAAACTTGGAAAACTCTTGTAAAAGAGTATCCCCAATCAGAATATGCCCAAATGATAGCAAGGCAGGTAGGTGAAGTTGAGTGAGCTCTTTATTTGAAAAAAAATTAAAAAAGGTTAGTATGCCACTAACGATAAAACGTTTTTTAGATGGCGAAATTCATCCGGATAAAATGTCTCAAAAACAAATTGAGTCCTTTCATGTTGAATCGTTAAAGGAAATTGTAAAAAAGGCATACGAGAAAAATGAGTTTTATCGCCAAAAACTAGATGAAGCAGATGTAAAGCCCAATTCTATTAAACAAATCAGCGATTTAAGCAAACTTCCATTCTTAACAAAAGATGAATTACGTGGTAAACCATATATTCTTCTAACTTGTGACAAAAAAGATATTGCACTTGTGCAAGTGTCTACAGGTACAACAGGTGGAGAAGAAATATATATGATGTACACCTGGAATGATTACTATTTACATGATCTTGCTCCTAGATATCCAGAATTATTTGAAGTGGACCCAGGAGATGTATGTTTAAATGCACTTCCATATGAGATGAGTGCTGCAGGCTTAGCTTTTCATAAAACGTTTATGGAGGGTTGTGAAGCAACCGTTATCCCTGCTGGAAAAGGCGGGGCATATTCAACCCCTAAGAAGACGTTAAAAATGATAAAGGATTTACAACCAAACGTAGTTATTACAACGCCTTCATGGGCGATGTTATTAGCTGAAGAAGCCGCTGAGCAGGAGTTTGACTTGCAGAGCTTACAGTTAAAAAAACTATGGATCACTGGTGAAGGATGTTCACCTGCTTTTCGTCAAAGGTTAGAAAAACTTTGGGGAGCTACTGCAAACTTCTTTTATGGAAGTCTTGAGTGTGGAGTTCTGGGAATTGAATGTGACCATCATGATGGATATCACCTTGCCCAAGCTCATGCAATAGTGGAAATTGTTGATCCAAAGACAGGGGAACCTCTAGACGAAGGAGAAATTGGAGAAATCGTAGTGACTAGTGCTCTTCGTTACGATACACCGATTCTACGTTTCCGTACAGGTGACCTTGGCTATATAGAGTCCGAGAGCTGCCCATGTGGTGTGACAATGCCAAAGTTCTATCTACGTGGAAGAGTCGTTGATCAAATCCGATACAATGGAACATCTCTGTCCCCATTTTATTTAGAAGAATTTTTAATGCGTGAGCCTGAAATTGGAAATTGGTTTGAATTTGTTATAACTAGCGATGGGGATAACGAATCTATTCATGTACGTTGTGAATTAGCAGAAGGAATTGCAGCATCCGAACATTTAGCTGATTCTTTAGCAAGTAAACTTGAGTTTGCTTCAGGCATTCCGTTTGAGCTTGAGTTCGTTGATAAGCTTCCGAGGCCACAAGGAAAAACTGTTCGTGTTGTCTATGAATAGGAGGTGAGAAGATGATTATTGATGCCCATGCACATCTTTCAAATACCGAATACGGAAACATGGAAATGTATTTGAAATTAATGAAAGAGGCGGGAATTAACAAGGTAGTAGCTGTTCCGGGTGCAATGCTAGATGTGCGAAAAATGACCGAATATATTACAGGTCGAGCAAAACCAGATAATCCAGTTCCAGATAATCTTTATATTGAAAAAGCGTGTAAAGCTAACCAAAGTATTCATGGGTTTATCTGTATTAATCCTCATGATAAAGATGTTTTATCACAATTAGAAAAAGGAAAAAAACAAGGGTTTAAAGGCTTAAAGCTGTCACCATTGTCACACCAGTTTTCCTTTGCATCTAAAGGGGTAACTGGGTTATCTGAATTATGTGGAAATTATGGGTTTCCTGTATATTCACACGTCGTATACAGTCCAGGAGCTTCAACAACAAAATTTATACAACTTGCAAAACAATTTCCAAAAACAAACTTTATTATTGGTCATATGGGATTTGGTCCTGCTGATCAGGAAGCATTAGAAGCTGCAAGGGATTTGCCGAACTTTTATTTAGAAACCTCAACAGGTAATTTTCTTCACATTCAAGAAACAGTAAAGAGAATAGGTTCTTCTAAGGTGATTTTCGGGTCGGAATACCCTTTATCACACCCTGGTATTGAGCTTGAGAAAGTGCTCAAACTTCAACTTACTGATCGTGAACGAGAAGAAATTCTAAGCCAAAATATTAAACATTTACTTCAATTGAAATAGAGGTGTGTTTTTGATGAACACACATGAGATGATCATTGCCTTAAATGAAGTCCTAACTTATGCCAAAACATCACCATATTACTCAAATCGTATCCAATTACCACCGCTTCATTCCCTTAATGATTTTAAAAAAATACCATTAACAACCAAAGATGATCTTAGAGAACAATCACCATTCGGATTACTACCACATTCTTCTATGTCTTTGTCTCAATACCATGAATCTTCAGGTACAACTGGTACACCAGTTTCTGTTTGGTATTCCGAGTCTGACCTAAATGAAATAGCCAAATCCATTGGCTGTTGCGGAGTGAATATTGGTGAAGATGATCGTGTTCTCATCAGATTCCCATACGCACTTTCAACGATTTCGCATTTCCTGCACCGATCTGTTCAGCTGCAAGGTGGATGTGTGATCCCAGCTGATAGTCGCACGACAGTTACTCCGATGCCAAAAGTGATTGATCTAATGAAAAAGTTAAATATTACAGTTCTTGCATGTATTTCATTACAGGCTATTATGCTGGCAGAAATGGCAGAAATGCTTGGTCTGGAACCCAAAAAAGATTTCCCTTTTTTAAGAGCTATTTGCACTGCTGGTGAACCGTTAACACCATACCGCCGGCAGTTGATTGAAAAAATCTGGGGTGTACCTGTATTTGACAACTATGGCATGACAGAGGTAGGTACAGCAATGGTTGATTGTTCCTCCTCACATCTGCATATTTTCGAAGAACACTTTCATGTTGAGATTCTGGAGGATGACTTACAAACTGATGTGAAAAATGGTGATACAGGCAACCTGGTTATCACCACTCTACGCAAAAGAGCAACACCTATGATTCGGTATGTAACAGGTGACATTGTTCAAGAAATTAAGAGTCCATGTACATGTGGCAAGGGTCGTTCATTTGTGATTAGAGGTAGAAAGGAAAATATTTTGATGATTGAGTCTACTTCATTTGACTTATATGAGTTAGAGAAAATTATCGCTCCTTTACCGGCAAGGCGATTTTGGTCTGCCGGGAAGTTCAACAATTCTTTGTATCTATTTATTGAGAAAGAGTCTACTACTGATACGGTCTCAAAGAATTATATTGATGAACTAAAGAAAATGTATGGGGTTAACATTTCAATTATTCTCTTAAATAAAGGTTCCTTGTACGACAGAGCAGACGAAGTAGCCTTTGGAATAAAAGCGAAGCCACGTTATTTTTTGACTGAACAAGAAACAGCAAATTTATTAAATCAAATAAAAACTTTTTAGATTGGAAGGAGCAATTTCAAAATGCAACAAAAAGCTAGGCAAGTATGGTATGACGGTAGGGGCGTTTCAGTAGAGAATATGGATGTATGGGAGCTTATTAACCACTCTCCAATTGACAAAGTGCTTGTATCTCTACAACAACGTCAAGATGGATACTTTCCGCAAAAAATGATGTTTATTACTGAGGTTGAAAGTAGTGAACAATTAGAGGAAGTACCAACTGGAGATGTGATTTTCTCAGATAAAGAAGAGGTATTAGCGGAAGCGAAAAAAAGAGGCTATAAAACTTGTATTTTTTACTCTGTCGATAATAGAGAAATGCTTGAGCGTTGTTCAAGAGAAGCAAGCTATTATGACTTCGCAGCAGTAGACTTTGATTTACCAACAAATATTCCTTTAGAGTTAATCATTGCTCGCTTAGAGGAAAGCAATACTGTTCTTTTAAGAGCAGTCAATACTGCGATTGATACGGAGATCGCGTACGGGACACTTGAAAAGGGTAGCGATGGTGTTTTATTTGCTACGACAAATGTAAATGAAGTGAAGCGATTAACGGAATTTATGTCAAAACAATCCTTACCTAAACTTGAATTGCATCCAATGATAGTGACAGATGTTGTTCATGCTGGTATGGGCGTCCGTGCTTGTATTGATACAACTGGTATTATGACACAGGATGAAGGGATGATCATCGGTTCCACATCTGGTGGAGGGGTATTCGTTTGCTCTGAGACACACTACCTTCCTTATATGAACCTAAGGCCCTTCCGTGTAAACGCAGGTGCTGTTCACTCATATGTGTGGCAACCTGAGGATGCTGCTGAATATTTAAGTGATTTAAAAGCAGGAGATAAGGTGCTGTGCGTCAATACAAAAGGTGAGACGCGAGTGTTAACAGTTGGTCGTATTAAAACTGAGGTACGTCCAATGCTTCTCATTAAAGGAAAAGTAGGGGAACGTGAACTAAATGTAATCGTTCAAGATGACTGGCACATCCGTATTATGAGTGCTGACGGTAAACCGCGTAATGCTTCTACCATTCAACCTGGTGATGAGTTATTATCATATATCTGTGAGCCAGGTCGACACGTTGGTGTAAAAGTAAGTGAAACAATTATTGAAAGATAGAACATTGGAGGAAAAAGTATGTCTGGAAAAGAAATTCGTCTAAAGAAGCTTTATCACCATTCTGACAAGTTACTAATTGTACCAATGGATCACGGGATCACAATTGGTCCTGTTACAGGATTAACTGACATTAATAAAACAGTCGAATCTGTATTTGATGGAGGTGCAGATGCGGTTGTTGTTCATAAGGGGCTTGTTCGATATTTAACTGATGCAATTGGGTCCAATAAGGGTGAGCTTATTATCCATTTATCAGCATCAACTGCTTTAGCTCCTGAATCTCAATCAATGCGAAAAGAACTCGTTTCTTCTGTTGAGCATTCCATTCGATTGGGTGCGACAGCCATTTCAACACATGTTAACCTTGGCTCTCAATTTGAAGCAGAACAAATGAAGGATGTTGGTCTTATTGCTGAAGAATGTGACAAATGGGGATTGCCCCTTTTGGCCATGATGTATGTTCGAGATGGATCAAGAGTACATGAGTTTGATCCTGAACGAATTCGTCATGCTGCACGTGTAGCTGAAGAATTAGGAGCAGATATTGTCAAAGTAAACTATAGTGGATCACCGGAAACATTTAAACATGTTGTTGCTGGCGTGAAAATCCCTGTGTTAATCGCTGGAGGAGAAAGATTATCGTCAAAAGTTGATTTAATGACGATGATTGACGATGCAGTAAGCGCTGGTGCAAACGGAATATCAATCGGTCGAAATATTTTCCAGGATGAAGATCCAAAGAAATTATGTGAAAATATTCGATCCATTTTAGATCAATAATCAAGAGGTGATGAAAAAATGGATAAACAAAAATTCACAAATGAAGTAATTGGGAATATGTCCAAAAGAATAGCCGGTTTAAAAAAACAAGGGGCAACTGGTGAGCAAATTCAAGGTGCCGTATTTGAAATGTTGCGTGAACTGGGAATTAAAATTCCATTAGATAAATTACCAGAGAACTTTAGAAGAGGGAATAAGGGAAAGAAATAGAATGAATAAACAAATTTGTTTCAACTTTTAGAGCTCGCATCGAAATGGATGAGAAGGTGAAAGTCAAGGCTGCTAGCAGTAAGACAAATGTTAGCTTTAATTTATAATCAAATGCCTTAAATAATCACTTTTAGTTGAAGGGGATTGGACAATTGTCCAATCTCTTTTATTCTACTTAGGAGTTTAAGAATTCTTTGGCTGTGATAAGTGCTTCGGTATCCAGCTCCAACAGTCTTACTATTTGTAAAAAAGTAAGATGTTTGGAAGATAAAGAACGTATTCTATACATTTGCTTATATGCTTGTCAGACCTGGTCAAGGAGCGTACCCTTTTGTTTTCGTGTGACTTGTATCCCAACACTTTATAACAACTAGAATAAGGATTATTGAATGGTTTTTGAAAAAAAAGCCAAACTAACATGGTGCAAAAACAAAATTTAAAAAATTGGAGGAAAACTTCATGCTGAAAAAGCTAGTTTTAGCAACCTTTGTGTTTTTAATAGCAATACCAACTGTTTCACATGGTCAAATTAAAACCTTTAAGGAACCACCATTTGAATTCTATAAGGTATCTCCTGGAGACACATTCTGGTACATAGCAAAACGATATGGATTAGATTATCGAAAGTTAATGGAATTAAACCCTTCAGTTGAGCCAAGAAATATGCATGTAGGTGAAGTGATCCGATTAAAGTCTTCAGCAGAAAGTGTAAGTGGCTTTCAAGAACAAGTCGTTCAATTAGTGAATCAAGAGCGTGCAAAAGCAGGTTTAAGACCACTTACACATCGTGCAGATGTGAAAAATGTAGCTCAGAAAAAAGCAGAGGACATGATTAATTCAAATTATTTCTCACATACAAGTCCTAACTACGGTTCACCATTTAATATGTTAAATACATTTGGAATTAGTTATTCATATGCAGGAGAAAATATTGCAAAAGGACAAAAAACACCACAAGAAGTCATGAATGATTGGATGAACTCTTCTGGACACCGTGCAAATATTTTAAAACCAGAATTTGATGCTATCGGGGTAGGATTTTATCATGGTGCTTGGGTGCAAATGTTTATCAAAGGTAGTTAAGGTTTGACGTAAAGATCCTCTTTCCTCGAAGGAAAAAGGATCTTTGTTTTGTGTTTCGTAAAAGATAGCGGAGGAATCGGAATTTGTTGAAATTTGTCTAATCGAAAATAAGTCCCAATAATCATCGATAAATTTCTGTGTTTGATAATAAAAACTAATAATCCAAATTGTATGTGCCCTTACGTATAGGGAACGTTTACTTAAATACATCCCGACCATCTGCACCTACAGAGTCATCCGTATTTGTTCTAGAGTTAATTTCTTCATCATTTTTATAGATACCGTGTGAGGACTGCTTTGACCCAAGATATTGAGATTTATGTTTCGCTTCTGTTTTAATGAACTCATCAAAATTTTCGTTAACCAAGAAAACCACTCCATTTCATATAATGTCTTCAGTTGTAGGTTGTCCATACGTAAATGATTTCATCACAGATATGTAAAAGAGCATCGCCAATGCGATGCTCTTAGCCATTTATATTTAATTAAAATCTTCCAGTTCCGCCACCTAATTGTTGCTGAGCCATAGATACTAATCGTTTTGTGATTTCGCCACCAACAGATCCATTTGCACGAGATGTTGTTTCGCCACCAAGATTTACACCGAATTCACTTGCGATTTCGTATTTCATTTGGTCGATCGCTTGAGAAGCACCAGGTACTAATAATTGATTAGAGTTGTTGTTACTGTTGCTTGCCATGATAATCCATCTCCTTTAATAAATGTATTGTTTGGTGGGTTAGGGTGGAATTGCACCATCCATTAACCATCTAGGTTAACCCGTGGATCTGCTATTGATATTTAATATTGCACGATTCTAAATAATTATTCGGTAATTTCCACAGAAATTTTTTCCATACTTTTGGGTAACTACATCAATATGAGGGATACTACTAAGGACTCTTAAAAAAGGGGGAAAACTAGTGCCGTCTATTGAGCTAGAAAATAAAAAGACAATTTTGTATGATGATATTGGAAAAGGAATACCGGTTCTCTTTATTCATCCTCCAGGGATGGGGAGGCATGTGTTTCATTATCAGCGAAGGCTTAGTCAACACATGAGGGTGATACTTCCAGACTTAACAGGTCATGGTGATAGTTCTCGAGTGGATATGAATATTGTAACTGTAAAATATTATTGTGAAGAATTGATTTCTCTACTCGATAAATTACACATCCAGACAGCTATCATTTGCGGTTATTCTGCAGGTGGAATGATTGCACAATATATGAGTATTCATTATAAGGATCGGATAAAAGGATTAATTTTATTTGGAGGATATCCAGCTGTTCTTAATCCGATCTTTCAATTAGAGCATAAAGCAGGCATGTATTTGGTTAAACAGAACAGCCGTTTATTAGCAAAGATTTTAGCTGTAAGCCATACAAGAGACTCTAAATTAAGAAAAGTACTATTTGACCATATGAATAAAGCTCAGGTTGAGGTTTGGTTTAAATATTATAATGAAGTTATGAATAGTAATATAATCAAAGACCTCAAGGAAATATCTGTTCCAATTTTACTAATCGATGGTTCAAAATCAGATTTAACAAATCAATATCATTCTTACTATAAAAGAAGAACAAAACAGCTTCGCATCGTGATCATTAAAAGGACCAATCATCAAGTACCAACAAAACGGTGGAAAATTGCCAACAAAGAAATTGAAATGTTTATTAATAAGATTTCCAAAAGAAATGCTGCTTCTAAGCAGGAAAATTACGATAAATGATTAATATAATAAAGAGGTTAATGCTTTTTTATGATATAAAAATTTTCAGTCTTCATATGTATATGTTCTTGATAAAGCGTTAACAGTATCGATCAATTGAAAATATCCATTTATCCTAGCAAAAATAGA
Source organism: Bacillus sp. (in: firmicutes) (assembly GCA_031180405.1). Lineage (GTDB taxonomy): Bacteria > Bacillota > Bacilli > Bacillales > Bacillaceae > Metabacillus. Next base: position 56,665 of record JAPSLU010000008.1, read on the forward strand.
AGACTGTAGGAAAGATAGAGTAGAGGGAGAGAAATAATGAAAGTACTAAAAGAAATATTTGGAGAGCTTCATGGAGAAACGGTGTATTCTTTTTCACTAGAAAATAGTAGCGGAATGAAGGTATCATGTATCAATCTTGGCTGTATTATTACAGACATTATTGCTCCTGATAAAATGGGTAACTTGGAAAATGTTGTCCTCGGATTCAATGATCTTGAGAGTTACATAAAGGATTCACCATATTTTGGTGCCATTTGTGGACGTGTTGCTGGAAGAATCAGTAACAGTGCTTTTGAGTTAGATGGTCGAATTTACACATTGCCAAAAAATGATAACATGAATCACTTGCACGGTGGACCAGATGCTTTTGATAAAAAGATATGGGATGCAGAAGAAATTGAACTTGATGGAGAAGTAGGTGTAGTATTTTCCTTTGTAAGTAGTGATGGAGAAAATGGCTATCCAGGAAACTTGTCTGTTCAGATTACGTACAAATTAAACGAACAAAATGAACTAACGATTGGATACTCTGCGACAACAGATAAAAAGACACTAATAAACTTAACAAATCATACTTATTTTAATTTAAGTGGGAATCTTAAGGATGATATTCTTTCACACAAATTACAAGTAAAGAGTAATAAAATTCTTGAATTAAATGATCATGTTGTCCCAACGGGAGAGTTTCTAGATGTTACAGGTACACCATTTGATTTTAGAGAGGGTAAAAAGATCGAAGAAGCTGTTTCATCCAATCATGAACAAATTAAACTAGTTGGACAAGGTGTTGACCATCCATTTTTATTAGATGAACATCATAATGAAGAAATTGCATTGTTTGATGAAAAGAGTGGACGTAAGCTAATTGTAGAAACGGATCAGCAAAGCGTTGTTATTTACACAAGTAATATGATGGAAGAAAACTTTAATATCAGAGGTACAAAGGCAAGAAAATACTTAGGGATTTGCCTTGAAACTCAAGGACTTCCAGACTCAATTAACCATCCACAATTCACACCTTGTATTTTAGATGCTGGAGATGAATACAAAACATCAACAACTTATAAATTTACCGTTTCAAAATAATTGGAAAACCCCACTAAAGTGGGGTTTTTTAGTGTGTAGACAAAGTGAAATTGCTTACCCTTCAGGGGAATGATTGTTAACGCTTGCCTTTCGAGGCACGAAGCCTTGAGAGGAGCGGAGTTACCGGGATTGGTAATGAGCACCTCAGCAAGGTTAGTAACGAAGAAAGCGAGCGTTTGTCAACAGTCATAAAACCCCACCTAAGTGGGGTTTTATGGTTTACTCACCATATGGATATGGAACATGAATACTGTCAATTGTTCCTGGTTCATCTTGTATTGTATTTAGGG
>JAPSLU010000180.1 GCA_031180405.1 Bacillus sp. (in: firmicutes)
TCCAGGTGAAACTCATGGACAGCTTGTAAACGGTAAATTTAAGGTTACCTATAGTACTCGTGCAAACTTGTTTCAACATAAGATAGCTTCCTTCTATTATTTATTTCCGGGTTTTCCTCGTAAGCAGATAAATGAACAGGGAAACTGGAAATAAAGATTATATTATTTAGTATATTTGAAAAAAGAAAGGTACTACCAAATTGGATATACCACAATTTGTAGAGGAATTTAAAGTGAAATCTAGGTTTCTTTATAGTCGGAGGGGTTCTCTTAATCGGGGAACCTCTTTATTTTTTTCCCAAACAAGCAAATAAATGTAGTATAACTATATTCTGAATCGATCTCTTTCAAATCTAGGTTTTATTGTCATTAATATATCTTATTGTCCAAGTTAACTGAATAGCTTTAATATCGTACTGAATTCAAAAGTGAAATACGTACCTCATAAAAGATCTGTATATCTGCAGGCACATTCTAAATATACCTGATTTATACCTGATTCAACTAGAGCACTGTTTAAAAGACCCTCTATAAATTTTTAAATCATAGTTGACTTATCGGAAATATCCGATTAATATATTGTTAGTTTAATAAATAATTAGTTGATTGGACCACCAAAGACTACAATTTCTCTTTTTTTCAAAGGAGATGATTGTAGTCTTTCTTTTTTAGGAGGAAAGTACATGAATAGTTATAGTTATATCTCACATTTGGAGTGTCCGAAATGCGGTGAATTATATAAGGGCAATCATATTTATCAATTATGCAAATGTGGTTCACCGTTATTAGTACGATATGACTTAGAGAAAGTGAAGGGGAATGTGTCACGTGAGGAGATTGCAAATCGCACTAATAGTTTATGGCGTTATCATGAGTTACTACCGATACAACAACAGAAAAATGTAGTAACACTTGGTGAAGGGATGACTCCTTTTGAAAAACTACCATCTCTCGGTGCTGAGTTTGGATTAAATAATTTGTACATAAAGGATGAAGGGGTCATTCCAACTGGTTCTTTTAAAACTAGGGGTGCAAGTGTAGGGATTTCAAAGGCGAAAGAACTAGGTGTAAAGCATTTAGCGATGCCAACGAATGGTAATGCAGGTGCTGCTTGGGCATTATATGCCGCAAAAGCTGATATAAAAGCGACCATTGTTATGCCTTTAGATGCCCCACAAATTACGCGTAAGGAGGTTTACATTGCAGGTGGGAACTTGCACCTTATTGACGGGTTAATTAGTGATGCAGGAAAAGTTGTGAGTAGTTTAGTTCAAAACTATGGAGTATATGATGCTTCTACACTTAAAGAACCATACCGAATTGAGGGCAAAAAGACAATGGGATATGAGATTGTTGAACAATTTGGTTGGAAGGTCCCGGATGTTATATTGTACCCAACTGGAGGTGGAGTAGGGATCATTGGAATTTATAAAGCACTTCTTGAATTACAGCAATTAGGATGGATTGAGGATAAGAAGCTTCCACGTTTAGTAGCTGTTCAAGCTGAGGGGTGTGCTCCAATTGTTGAAGCTTGGAATAAAGGGGAAATGGAATCAAAGTTCTTTGAAAATTCAACTACATGTGCTTTTGGAATCAACGTCCCTAAAGCTATAGGAGATTTCTTAGTTCTTAAGGGAATTTATGATACAGAAGGCTGTGCGATTGCTATTTCAGAGGAGGAAATTTTGCGAACACAAAAGCTGATCGCATCGTTAGAAGGGAATTTCGTTTGTCCAGAAGGAGCAGCAACCTTTGCAGCAGTTAGGATTCTACATGAACAGGGGTGGATCGATGCAAATGAGCATGTCGTCTGCCTCAATACAGGTTCGGGTTTAAAATATCCTGAAACTGTTGTAATTGAAGGTGTAGAAACGATTAAACCAGGGCAGGAAATTTTGTTGAATATTTAATTGATAGTTGGTGAGGAAATTGACATTTGATTGGCAGTATATTCTGAATGTACTACCACATTATCAAACTGCACTGTGGATAACGGTGAAGCTTGCTAGTATTGGTATATTATTTGCGGTATTAGTTGGTATCACTTGCAGTGTTATTCAGTATTTTAAGATAAAGATGCTTACGAAAATTGTAAAAGTTTATTTAGAAATTGCACGGAACACACCGTTATTAATTCAATTATTCTTTTTATACTATGGGTTACCAAAGGTAGGGATAACGTTAAGTGAGGAATTGTGTGGAATTATTGGCCTAACGTTTTTAGGCGGGGGATATATGGCTGAAGTATTCAGAGCAGGATTTGAGGCTGTCTCGAAATCTCAAATTGAAACTGGTAAAGCAATTGGTCTCAGTAACTTACAATTAATGAGGTATGTTATTATTCCGCAAGCCTTTTCTTATAGTGTTCCTGGATTTGGTGCAAATTGTATTTTTCTTATAAAAGAAACATCTATTTTTAGTGGTATTGCAATTTTAGAACTTACGAATACAACGAAAAATCTTATGGGAATATTTTATAAAACAAATGAGGCATTATTTATGCTGGTCATTGGGTATTTAATTATTTTACTTCCATTAATATTGTTTTTAACATGGCTAGAAAGGAGAGTTAGACATGCTGAATTCGGGAATTAATGTTCTTTTTGAAGGCCTTAATATGCAGCGTTTATTTGAAGGACTTCTCATAACATTACGTGTCGCTCTCATAGCAGTCGTTATTACAATTGTGATGGGGTTCATGATCGGAATTATTCGAACATCGAAAAATAAACTAATTCAAGTTATCTTTAAAATTTATTTGGAGCTGTTTCGGATCATTCCAATTCTTGTCTGGCTGTTTGTAATCTATTATATTATTCCTGCTAATTTTAACTTTAATTTAAGTTCAGAAGCAGTAGCGCTTATTGTCTTTAGTTTATGGGGAGTAGCAGAGATGAGTGATATAGTACGAGGGGCAATTATTTCATTGCCAAGACATCAAGTTGAGTCGAGTAAAGCAATTGGTTTAAGTGCATTTCAAATGTATAGATATGTTCTTATACCACAAGCAATAAAGAGAACAATTCCCCCGATGATAAATTTAACAACGCGAATGATAAAAACTACTGCTCTATTAACTATGATTGGGGTTGTTGAAGTAATTAAAGTTGGTCAACAAATCATCGAAGTAAATAATATTACCTATCCAATGGTTGCGTTTTGGATATACGGGTTTATCTTTTCTTATATTTTTGTATTTGTTTCCCATTATCGTACTTTTCGAGAAAGCTAGAACAAAAATGGGCAGCATAAGGAGTTGTATACAACGTGGTTAAGCAAGTTCCTATTTTACAAGTAAAAGGTCTTATTAAAAAGTATGGTGATAAAGTTGTTTTAAATGGTATTGATTTTGAGGTTGAAAAAGGAAAGGTTATTGCGATTTTAGGACCCTCTGGTTGTGGGAAAAGTACACTTCTTCGCTGTCTTAACGGATTAGAGGAGGTACATGGAGGAGATATATTACTCGAGAATGAGAGTCTAATTAACGAATCAACGAAATGGCAAGAGGTAAGACAACGGATTGGAATGGTTTTTCAAAGCTATGATTTATTTCCTAACTTAAGTGTAATGGAAAATATCTTGTTGTCCCCATTGAAGGTTCAAAAACGCAAACGCCAAGAAGCAGAGAGACAAGCTATCGAATTACTTGAGCGTGTCGGCTTAGTGGAACGGGCAAATGATTATCCAAGGCAGTTATCCGGAGGGCAAAAGCAACGTATTGCAATTGTCAGAGCATTATGTATTAATCCGGAGATAATGTTATTTGATGAGGTGACTGCATCCCTTGATCCGGAAATGGTTCGTGAAGTATTGGAAGTGATTGCACAATTAGCAGAACAAGGGATGACAATGCTAATTGTGACACATGAAATGAATTTTGCGAAACTAGTTGCAGATGAAGTGATTTTTATGGATAAAGGAAACATAATTGAGCATGCATCTTCAGAGCAATTTTTCTTAAAACCACAAACAAAGCGCGCTCAACAGTTCCTTAATATATTACAATTTTAGGAGGAATAAAAAATGAGAAAGAAGTTTTGGGTTTTATTATTGTCAGTCATAACAATAGTTGTGATAACAGCATGTGGAAATAGTAAAACAAGTACTGGAAATACCGAAAATGGAACAGATTCATCAGGGAAAGTTACGTCAGTAATTGATGCTATTAAAGAGCGTGGCAAATTACGAGTTGCTGTATTTAGCGATAAACCCCCATTTGGTTATGTCGATGAAAAAGGGGAATATCAAGGCTATGATATTGTGTTGGCAAAACGTCTTGCCAAAGATTTATTAGGTGATGAGTCAAAGATTGAGTATGTATTAACAGAACCACAAGCAAGGGTAGACTTATTAAAATCTGATAAAGTTGATATTGTGTTAGCGAATTTTACTGTTACCCCTGAACGTCAAGAACAAGTTGATTTTGCTAATCCTTATATGAAGGTGGCAATTGGTGTCGTTTCACCAAATTCAGCAAAAATTGAATATGTTGAACAATTAAAAGGGGAAAAATTAATTGTTCCAAAAGGTACTACTGCAGAAACATATTTTATGAAAAACCACCCAGATATTGAACTTGTAAAATATGATCAAATAACGGAAGCGTTTGAAGCATTAAAGGATGGACGTGGAGCTGCAATGGCACAAGATAATGCATTATTATTTGGCTGGGCAAATGAAAATTCTAATTTCACAGTTGGCTTATCATCTCTAGGGGAATTGGATTATATTGCACCAGCTGTGAAAAAGGGAAATACAGAGCTATTAGATTGGTTAAATAAAGAGCTTGAAACTTTAGGAAAAGAACAGTTTTTCCACAAAGCATATGATGAAACATTAAAGCCAGCTTTTGGTGATGATATTAGTGCAGATGATGTAGTTGTTGAAGGAAAAGTTGAGGAGTAATGTTCTATTAGCTGGTGGAGATTATATAGGTAAAAGTAAAGGGAAAATCACTACGAAAAGATTCTGATCTAATTAAAAAAGTACAGGGTGTGGGATTAATTTTTATAAATTTGAGTTGACAGGTAGGAATAATAGGGAATATAATATCCATAAGTAATTAACCTAGCTGATCGGAACACCGAAGGCATAATCAATCATAAGATTGGTTATGCCTTTTTTGTTTAGCTAAGAGTTAGAAGCATAGGTAATAAGAAAAATAATTATGTAAGCCGACTGGAAAACTAGAGGCTCTCAAAAGAGTAATGTCTGTTACTTTTTTGAGGGTCTTTTCTCATTCAGTAATTTATGCAAAGGAAATACATCTATTTTATCACTTGAATAACAGGGGGGTTTTAGGATGAACTTGCGGATTTTATTATTCTTGACACTTAGCATCTTCTTAACGTTTGTTGCAGGATGCAGCTCACCATCTAGTGGTGAAGAGAAGGGGGGGTCAACAGATAAAAATGAAAAAACAATTCATATTGGTTATCAAAAGTTTGGAACATTAAACATTTTAAAGGCTGATAAAAGCTTGGATGAAGCATTAGAGAAAGAGGGCTTCACAGTAAAATGGACAGAATTTCCTGCAGGTCCTCAATTACTCGAGGCGTTAAATGTAGGCAGTATTGATTTTGGTCACACTGGTGAAGCACCTCCAATTTTTGCTCAGGCTGCGGATGCGCCGCTAATCTACTTTGCTAATGAACCACCTAATCCAAAAGGAGAAGCCATTATTGTTCCAGAGGATTCTTCGATAAAAACGATTAAGGATTTAAAAGGGAAGAAAATTGGATTGAATAAAGGTTCAAATGTCCATTATTTGCTCGTAAAAGCCCTTGAAAAAGAGGGAATTAAATATGAAGAAATTGAAACTGCTTTTCTTCCACCAGCTGATGCACGAGCCGCATACGAAAAAGGGGAAATTGATGCTTGGGTTATATGGGACCCGTTTTTAGCAGATACAGAGCTTTCAACTAAAAGTCGAATTATTGCCGATGCAACGGGGTTGGCTGCGAATAGAGAGTTCTTTCTTGCATCACGAACATTTGCAGAGAAAAATCAAAAGGTTTTAGATATCATCTACGAGGAACTTGAAAAAACTGAAGAGTGGGTATCTAAAAATCCAAAAGAAGCTGCAGAGTATTTATCACCTCAAATTGGGATGGATGTCGAAACGTTAGAACGTACTCTTACGAGAAGAACATTTGGTTTAGAAAAGATTACGAAGGAAGTAATCGAAGACCAGCAAGGGATAGCGAACCAATTTTACGAACTAGAGTTAATACCGAAACAAATTAAAGTTGAAGAAGCTACAACAAATGAAAAATAGGAAAGGATGAGTTTGATGAATATATTCTGGTTTATTCCAACACATGGGGATTCAAGATATTTAGGAGTTACTACGGGTGGTAGAGAAGTTAATTTGTCATACCTTAGACAAGTGGCACAGGCTGTTGACTCGTTAGGATATAAGGGAGCGTTACTTCCAACAGGGCGTTCTTGTGAAGATGCATGGGTCGTAGCTTCTTCCTTAATCTCTGTTACATCACAAATGAAATTTCTTGTTGCAGTTCGACCTGGTTTAACATCCCCTTCACAAGCTGCAAGAATGGCATCGACGTTTGACCGCTTATCTAATGGGAGATTGTTGATTAATGTAGTTACAGGTGGAGATCCCGTTGAGCTAGCTGGTGACGGATTAAACCTAAATCATAGAGAAAGATATGAATTGACTGACGAATTTCTAACGATTTGGCGCGAATTATTATCAAATGGAGAAGCGAATTTTGAAGGAAACTATTTAAATGTTAGCGGCGGAAAATTGCTATATCCACCCGTACAATCTCCTTATCCACCCTTATATTTTGGGGGATCTTCACAAATAGGCCATGAAGTAGCTGCTAAGCATATTGATGTATATCTAACTTGGGGTGAACCACCTGAAAAGGTTAAAGAAAAAATTTCACATGTAAGCAAGCTAGCTAAGCAGCAAGGAAGAACCGTACGTTTTGGAATTAGACTTCATGTTATTGTTAGGGAAACAGAAGAAGAAGCATGGAGGGCAGCAAATGAATTAATCAAATATGTAGACGATGATTTAATTGCTGAGTCTCAGAAAATCTTTTCTCGCTTTGATTCTGAAGGACAAAGAAGAATGTCCCAATTACACTCAGGAAGTAAGAATAACTTAGAAGTAAGTCCAAATCTATGGGCGGGTGTAGGTTTGGTTAGAGGGGGAGCAGGTACTGCGCTAGTTGGAGATCCTAAAACAGTTGCTCAGAGAATGAAAGAATATGAGGAAATAGGAATTGAGACTTTTATTCTCTCAGGTTATCCACATTTAGAAGAGTCGTATCGTGTAGCGGAGTTGCTGTTTCCATATTTAGAAATAGAAAAGCCATCTAATCATGGCAATCCAAGTATTGTTAGTCCCTTTGGGGAAATCGTAGCGAACGATCTTTACCCGAAAAAACTAAATGCAAATGGGTGATAGATATGAAGAAAGGTGTTAAACAATTTGTACCGTGGCTGGTTCCATTACTGTTACTTATTACATGGCAGGTACTATCTTCAGTTGGCTTTATCTCTTCTAGAATTTTACCGAATCCATTAGATATTTTTAAGGCAGCAATTGAACTTACGAAATCTGGACAATTATTTAGTGACATTAGTATTAGTACGGAGAGGGCTTTTTTCGGATTTATTATTGGAGGTGGGATAGGGTTTTTACTCGGTCTTTGGAATGGTTTGTCTAAAGTAGCGGAAACGCTATTCGACACTTCTATCCAAATGATACGGAATATACCACATCTTGCTTTAATTCCCCTCGTCATTTTATGGTTCGGAATTGAAGAGGAAGCAAAGTTATTTTTAGTTGCACTTGGAACATTTTTCCCAATCTACTTAAATACATTTCACGGTATTCGCTCAGTTGATCCTTCGTTAATTGAAATGGGAAAGGTATATGGTCTAAGCGGATTTAGTTTATTCCGACATATCATTTTTCCAAGCGCTCTTTCCTCTATTTTAGTAGGTGTTCGTTTTGCACTAGGAATTACATGGGTGACATTGATTGTTGCTGAAACAATTGCAGCAAACTCTGGAATTGGCTATTTGGCAATGAATGCGAGAGAATTTATGCAATTAGATGTCGTCGTCTTAAGTATCATTTTATATGCAATTCTAGGAAAGCTTTCTGATTTTATCGCTAAAATTGCAGAGAGGCGTTTTCTAAAATGGAATCCGAATTTTCAAAAATAGGAGGAGCATCGTGTATAGTAGAAGAAAAATGTTAGAGCTTGAAAGTGTTCAAAAGTCATTTGGGCAGCAAAATGTTTTAACGGGAATTGACCTAAAAGTAAATAAAGGTGAATTTATAGCGATTGTTGGGAAAAGCGGCTGTGGAAAAAGTACTTTACTGCGATTGATAGCTGGCTTGGAGCATCCAACAGGAGGGGAATTATTACTAAATGGAAAGTCAATACATGAACAGAATTCTCCTGCTAAAATTATGTTTCAAGATGGTAGACTACTTCCGTGGAAAACCGTAGAACAAAATGTTGGTTTAGGTTTAAAAAAGGAAAATCAAGAGAAAATTACAAAAATGCTGGAACAGGTTGGATTATCAGAGCGAGCTAAAGATTGGCCAGCTGTTTTATCAGGTGGGCAAAAACAAAGAGTCGCATTAGCAAGAGCGTTAGTACATGAACCTGAACTTCTGTTATTGGATGAACCACTAGGAGCACTTGATGCGTTAACTCGAATAGAGATGCACCAGCTAATTGAGGATTTATGGAAGCAAAAACAATTTACAGCCATTCTTGTTACACATGATGTGGAAGAAGCAGTCGCGTTAGCAAATCGAGTTATTGTCATTGATAAAGGTGTAATTACTATGGAGCAAACGGTAAATCTCTCTTACCCAAGACAGAGAGAACATCCTGTTTTTAATAAAACAGTTAGTAAGATATTAAATGTTATATTAGGGAAAGAAAACGTTATTGAGAAGAATATTCCTTTACTTACTACGTATCAGTAGAAGTTTTGCAATCATAGAAAGGTCAAAAAATAATATATTCTGATTGTATTGCCGATCGAAAAAAGAAGGCTAACCGTAATTAAGGTTAGCCTCAGCTTGTAGAGAAAGTGGGTGTTTTTTCTCTACAAGCTTTTTTATTTTCTAAAAATGTTCTTATAAGGGATAATAATTTTCCTAAGATAACCAAAGAAAAAGA
>JAPSLU010000181.1 GCA_031180405.1 Bacillus sp. (in: firmicutes)
CAACAGGTGCAGCAAAAACAACAGGGTCAGCAACAACAACAAGTGCAGAAAAAACAACAGGGTCAGCAACAACAGGTGCAGCAAAAACAACAGGGTCAGCAACAACAACAAGTGCAGAAAAAACAACAGGGTCAGCAACAACAGGTGCAGAAAAAACAACAGGGTCAGCAACAACAACAAGTGCAGCAAAAACAACAGGGTCAGCAGCAACAAGTGCAACAAACCAAAGATCAGAACCAACAAAGTCAACAAAGGAAAAATAATCAACAACAGACAAATCAGAATTCAGCATCTCAGCAAAAGAATGGCAATAATCAAGAACAAAAGGAATCGACTGCAGTTAACATGCCAGGTGGATTTTCTCAAAATGATATTCAGTTAATGGCAAATGCTGTTTACGGGGAGGCAAGGGGAGAACCATATATCGGTCAGGTTGCTGTTGCAGCGGTTATTCTTAATCGTGTTAATAGTCCAACATTTCCTAATACAGTTTCTGGAGTTATCTTTGAACCACGTGCTTTCACAGCTGTTGCCGATGGACAAATTTGGTTAACACCAAATGAAAACGCTAAGAAAGCTGTGCTGGATGCAATAAATGGATTCGATCCAACAGAAAGTGCTATCTATTATTTTAATCCAAATACAGCAACAAGTTCCTGGATTTGGGGAAGACCACAAATAAAACGCATAGGGAAACATATTTTCTGCAAATAGAAGGGGTGATAACTTATGATACGTGGTATTTTGATTGGGGTTTTATCCATTGTGGTACTAGGTTCTGCTTACTGGGGTTATAAGGAACATCAAGAGAAGAATGCTGTCCTGATTCAAGCAGAAAACAATTATCAGCGTGCATTCCATGATTTAACGTATCGAATTGATCAGCTTCATGATAGAATTGGTGCAACATTAGCGATGAATTCAAGAAAATCATTATCTCCAGCACTTGCAGATGTTTGGAGGATAACATCTGAAGCGCAATCTGATGTTGGACAATTACCATTAGCGCTATTGCCATTTAATAAAACGGAAGAGTTTTTAGCTGGAATAAGTGATTTCAGTTATCGTGCAGCTGTTCGTGACTTAGAGAAAGAACCATTAACAGAAAAAGAGTATAAAACACTTAAATCACTGTATTCTAAAGCGGCGGATATTCAAAAAGAATTACGTAATGTTCAGAGTCTTGTCTTAAATAATAATTTAAGGTGGATGGATGTGGAACTTGCATTAGCTTCTGGGCAAAAACAAGCAGATAATACAATTATTGACGGCTTAAAAACCGTGGAGAAAAATGTGGAAAGTTATTCTGAGACAGATTTTGGTGCAACACAAACATCAATGAAGACAAATGTGGGGTTTGAGCAACTAAAAGGTAAAACAATCAGTAAAGAGGAAGCCAAAACGGTTGCAAAGAAGTTTGTTGAAAATAATGTTACAGATATCAAAGTAACAGAAAATGGCGAGGGTTCTGATTTTGGTTTCTATAGCGTTTCTATGGATGACAAGGAGCAGAAGGTAGATATTAATATGGATATAACAAAAAAAGGTGGATATCCAATTTTCCTAGTTCAAAATAGGGAAATCAAAAACAAAGAAATAAATCTCAACCAAGCTACCGAACATGCTAGTGAGTTTTTAAGGAAGCATGGCTTTGAAAATTTAGATCTGTTTGAGAGTGCACAATACGATAATATTGGCGTTTTCTCTTTTGTTTCAATTGATAAAGGTGTAAGGATCTATCCAGATGCGATTCGAATGAAGGTTGCACTAGATAACGGAGAAGTGATTGGCTTCTCTGCAAGGGACTATCTAGCAGCACACAAAAAACGAGAAATTCCTAAGCCAAAGATTTCAAAAGCTGAAGCATCAAAAATGTTGAATCCTAGTCTAGATGTCCAAGAAGATCGATTAGCTCTTATTGTAAATGAATTTGGTGAAGAGGTTCTGTGTTATGAATTTTTAGGAACAATAGAAAATGATACCTATCGAATTTTTATTAGTGCCGAAAATGGCACAGAAGAGAAGGTTGAAATCTTAAAAAATCCTGAACCAATTTTCCAAGAAGTATAAAAAATTAGTGAAGGATATCCATTCAAAAATGATGGGTATCCTTTTTTTTGTAGCAATTTGCTAAGTAAGATTTTCAGTCAATGATCAACAAGACATTTATAAAAGTATACTATTGAAATGGTGAATATCGAATTGTCCTCTTGCACAACATTATTGTCCATGCTTTAATAAGAAATAGAGTACTTAGAGAGAGTGATAGTATGCTAAATATTGGGGATGTTATTACTTTAGAAACAAAAGGTGAGAACCTCGAAAGATTAAAATGTAAGCTAGTTGAACGAAAAGGTACTAAACTGTTTATTGATTATCCCATAAATACAGAAACAGGTCGTACAGCCTTTCTCATTATTGGAACAGAGTTAATTGGATCATTTGTTACGAATGAAAATGTCTATCGATTTCAGACTGAAGTAACAGGTCATTTAAAAGAAAATATTCCAATGATTTCCCTTACATATCCTGGCGATGATCAGTTAATACGTATTCAGAGAAGACAGTTTGTTCGAATAAATACAAATTTAGATGTCGCTGTGCATCCTAAAGTGAATGAATTTCAAGCTTTTACAGCTGTTACGTCAAATATTAGTGCTGGTGGTACAGCGCTTCTTTTACCTAAATCTACTAACCTAAAAAAAGCTCAGGAGATTTTCATTTGGTTCGCACTTCCATTTCATAGAGATGGGATTGAATATATAAAAGTAAAGGGTAAAATCATTCGATTAATACTTGATGATCACGATTTTTATGTGAAGGCGCCAATTCAATTTTTAAATATTGATGAAGATACTAGACAAACTTTGATTCAATTCTGTTTTAATCAACAGATCCTAATGCGGAGAAAAGGGCTAACAGAAGAATAAAAATCGGTAATTTTATGCATACTAGTAAAAAATACCGGAGTTGACCTTAATTGAAACGAGTTGAACGAATATTAATAAAATTAATAGTCATACAGTTCATTGCCTTAGTTTGTGCACAGCTTTTACTTCAAGATGCTGCTGTTCAACCTTATCTATCCCGTGTTGTTCAGTATGAAGGTGTTAATAAAATAACGATAACTGAGTGGCTAGAAACATTTAGTCAATAACCCAATGCAGGTGTCTCTTTTGCCTGCTTCATTTTTTTTTCGTTATAAAAAATCATAAAATTAGCCAAATAGTTTCTCATAAGCTAAACAGGCATATAAAATCTACTAGACTAAAAACCTATTTGGAGGAAACAATGAAGAATAAAAAAATATCGGTTGCTATAGATGGACCAGCTGCAGCTGGAAAAAGTACTGTTGCTAAAATAATTGCTGAGGATTATTCATATATATACATTGATACAGGTGCAATGTATCGCGCCCTTACATATAAAGCGTTACAAGAAGGTGTTGATTTGAAAAATGAGATGAGAGTTGCAGATGTGTTATCTCGTATCAAAATTGAACTTCTTCCTTCTGAGGATGGACAAATTGTTAAGATTGATGCAGAAGATGTTACTGAAGTGATTCGAACAAATGAAGTGACAAATAATGTTTCGTATGTTGCTATGCATCCGATGGTTAGAGAAGAAATGTTAACACGTCAGCGTCAATTAGCATCTGAGGGCGGCGTTGTAATGGATGGACGAGATATAGGTACACATGTCTTACCAGATGCAGAATTAAAGATCTTTTTACGAGCTTCTGTTGAAGAAAGAGCCAAAAGACGACATGATGAAAATTTGAAAAAAGGCTATTCATCTGATCTGGAACAACTAAAACAACAAATTGCAAAACGTGATAAACTTGATTCTGAAAGAGAAGTTGCTCCATTAAAAAAGGCTGAAGACGCTATTGAACTTGACACCACTGCTTTGTCCATTCAACAAGTCGTAAAAAAAATAGAAGACTATATAGAAGAGAGGCTTTGATAACGTGTCAATATATCCATTCGCAAGGTCAGTAGTTGCTGGTATTTTAAAACCAACATATCGATTAAAAGTTGAGGGTTTGGAACATTTCCCAAAAGAGGGTGGAGTTTTATTATGTACAAACCATATTAGTAATTTTGATCCTCCTGTCGTAGGAGTTACAGCACCTAGAAAAGTATTTTTTATGGCAAAAGATGAGCTTTTTAGAGTGCCTGTCTTAAAACAATTATTACTTAATTTTGGGACATTTCCTGTAAAACGTGGTGGTGGAGATCGAGAAGCGTTGCGAGCAGGTCTTAAGGTGCTTAAAGATGGAAATGTACTAGGTTTATTTCCAGAAGGGACAAGAAGTAAAGATGGAAAACTAGGAAAAGGATTACCTGGTGCAGGATTCTTTGCACTTCGTTCTACTGCTGCTGTAGTCCCGTGTGCTATAATAGGACCATATAAAGCCTTTAGTACTCTCAGGGTTGTTTATGGTAAGCCGATAAATATAGAAGAATATCGTGAGAAAAAAATTAATGCAGAAGAAATGACGGAAATAATTATGGGGGAAATTAACAAACTTCTTCAGAAATAAAGTAAAAAGAAGACTTCTTGCTTGACAAAAAGTAACATTTATTAGAAGTTTAAAATGAAGTATTTTTCATTTTATTTTTTGGATAAGAAAGAGTCTCGTATTCTCTAATAAAATGAAATCATACATATAGTTTAATCAAAAGTCGCGTAGGTTTTGACAAGGAGGTAATTGAGATGGTAGAAGAATTAAACAGTGTTCAAGTTGAAACACCTGAAGTTGGTGATGTCGTTAAAGGAATTGTTACAAAGGTAGAAGAGAAACAGGTAATTGTAGAGATCGAAAATTGTAAGCATTCTGGTATCATACCAATCAGTGAGCTTTCAAGCCTTCATGTAGAAAAAGCTTCTGATGTCACAAGCGAAAATGATGAACTTGAGTTAAAAGTATTGAAAGTTGAGGAAGAAGCATTAGTCCTATCAAAAAGAGCTGTTGATGCAGAAAAAGCATGGGATGAGTTAGTGAAAAAATTTGAATCAAAAGAAGTATTTCAAGCTGAAGTAAAAGATGTTGTGAAAGGCGGCCTTGTCGTTGACCTAGGTGTAAGAGGGTTTATTCCTGCATCACTTGTAGAAGCTCATTTCGTAGAAGACTTTTCAGAATATATGGGGAAAACTCTTTCTCTTATCGTGGTTGAGTTAGATAGAGAAAAAAATCGTGTAATTCTCTCTCATCGAGCAGTCATTGAAAAAGAGCAAAGTGAAAAAAAATCTGTACTCCTTGATACAATTAAAGTTGGTACAACGATTGAAGGGACAGTTCAACGTTTAACTGATTTCGGGGCATTTGTTGATATTGGTGGTGTTGACGGTCTTGTTCATATTTCGCAACTCTCCCATCAACATGTTGATAAACCGTCTGATGTTGTTGAAGTAGGACAAAAGGTTTCAGTAAAGGTTCTTGCTGTAGATCGTGACAATGAAAGAATTTCATTGTCAATTAAAGAAACTTTACCTGGACCTTGGGCAAATATCTCAGAAAATGTCCGCGTTGGTGACGTTTTAGATGGTGTGGTAAAACGATTAGTTTCATTTGGTGCATTTGTAGAAATTCTTCCTGGTGTCGAAGGACTGGTTCATATTTCTCAAATCTCTAACAAACATATTGGTACTCCACAGGAAGTTCTTGATGAGAATCAACAAGTTAAAGTTAAAGTATTAGACATTAACGAATCAGAACAACGAATCTCATTAAGTATTCGTGAGTTAGAAGAGAATTCAAAAGCCTCACAAGAGGATATTAGTCAGTATCAAGCACATGAAGAATCAACTTCAGGTTTCCAATTAGGCGAAATGATTGGAGATCAATTAAAAAAATTAAAATAAATCGGTGATATAGGTGAGTAAAAGAGCACAGAGGAAAATTGAGCATATTCAACATGCCCTATCTACTGGGCAACAACATAAGAATGGACTAGATGATATAACCTTTGTTCATCAGAGCTTGCCGAACCTGTCTGTTAACGATATAGATTTATCATCTAAAGTTGGCGAACTTTCCTTAAGTTCGCCTCTTTTAATAAACGCAATGACAGGGGGCGGTGGTGAAGATACGGTGATCATCAATGAGGCACTCTCGAAAGCCGCAGGTGAAGCAAATATTGCAGTGGCAGTTGGCTCGCAAATGTCAGCTATTAAGGACAAAAGTGAAAGACCTTCCTATGAGATTATGAGGAAGGTAAATCCTAAGGGGACCATTTTTGCAAACTTAGGTAGTGAGGCAACAGTTGATCAAGCAAAAGTAGCTGTTGACATGCTTGAAGCAAATGCTTTGCAGATACATCTAAATGTAGTTCAAGAGCTTGTCATGCCTGAAGGTGATCGTGACTTTACTAATGCACTAAAAAGAATAGAAGACATTACGAAAAAGGTCAATGTACCTGTTATTGTAAAAGAAGTCGGATTTGGGATTAACCGAGAAACAACATCTAAGCTGTATGAGGTAGGGGTCTCGGCAATTGATGTTGGAGGGTATGGAGGGACAAATTTTTCGGAAATTGAAAACCTTCGGAGACAAAGGTTCCTAACATATTTTAATCAATGGGGGATTTCAACTGCAGCTTCAATAGCTGAAGTTCGTAGTGTGAATCATCAACTTCCTATAATTGGCTCAGGAGGAATACAAAATGCCCTAGATGTTGCAAAAGCAATAGCGTTGGGCGCATCTGTGGTTGGTATTGCAGGCTATTTCTTGAAAATCTTTATCGAAAAAGGGTATGAAGATCTAGTGCAGGAAATAAATTTCATTTTAGAAGATCTTACGCTGATTATGACAGCCCTGGGAGCGAAGACAGTGAAAGACCTTCAAAACGCTCCATTGGTCATAAGTGGCGATACACACCACTGGTTAACTGAAAGAGGAATTCAAACCACTAGTTTTAGCAGAAGATAAAAACATATGAAAGAGGAAAACTGATTTTCTAGGTTTTCCTCTTTTTTTAGTTTTAAAATAGGATCTTAAAACTATAGAATAACGCTTCAACATTTCTTGCGTCTAGCCTTTCGGGTCTATGTTAATTTTAGAGCACTTTCATGCTATATCTTCTTATTGCCTGAAGCTAAATTAAGGCGCTTGTTGAATTTTTTGTTCTTATTTATTACGTTTTCGAGCTGCTTCAGGTCCCTCCAGAGTTGTTGCTCCTGGATAATTTAATGATTGGTCACGATCAGATTCAACTCTCTTGCTTTCTCTTAACTTTTTCTCTTGACGATCTTTTCCCATTTTACCAAACCTCCTCACATGTTTATATTTCATTTTTTGTCTTTTTTCCTCTATTCATAACTACTATTTTTTACTAATTTTCGATTAAAGCTAATGCTAAACAGACATAATGGGAATAGTAGGAGGAGAGAGATGGAAGGAATCTTTTTTTATTGGATAATGTGGTTGGCGTGGATTATTACAACATTCTTGATGAACAAGGGAAAAAATCGATTGAAATTAACAATATTCCTTTTAGTAACAATCTTGTTAAGTAAATGGAATTTGGTTGCTTTAACACATTCGATCAATATGTCATTGTTGATGTTTTTAGTATTAGGGTACTACTTAGCTGTTAAAAATCACAAGCTTAAATTAGTGTCATTCTATTTAACGAGCTTAACTCTCACATTTGCTTACACTGGGATTATGTTGTTTAGGATCTATGATCCAGTATGGTTCATTATTGATTTCCGATTGATGATAAGTGTGCTAGTTAGCCTATTAGCTATTTATTTAGGGGAAAATAAAACTCAACGATTTTCTATTTTTCTTATTTCAATTTGTCAAGGAGAATTTCTTTATTGGATCGTCCTAAGTCGTTTTTACAATCAATTAACGATTGGAACAGAAGCTTTTTTAGATATGCTATCAATTGGTTGTGCCGTAATCTTCTTGTGGACAATTATTCAACAATTAACATTAAACATTGAACAATCACTAGTTAAGATGCAAAAACCTATAAAGGAGAAACAGGGATAAAATGAATGAATACACAATTCCGGTCTTTTTTGGTGTCATTGTTGGGGTGTTAACGAGGCTACACATGCTTAAAACAGATTATCGGCAATACCCAACTTATTTACATGGGAAAATTATTCATGTGGCACTAGGGTTTATTGCTGCAGGTTTAGGGACAGTTGCAGTACCATCGATTATGGAAGAAGATTTTACAGCGATTACTTTTTTAACTCTTGCTGCTTCACAATTTCGTGATGTTAGGAATATGGAGAGAAACACATTAACGGTGTTAGATGATTATGAGCTTGTACCAAGGGGGAATACATACATAGAAGGAATTGCAATTGCGTTTGAGAGTAGAAACTATCTTGTTATTTTTACGTCTTTGTTAACTACTTTTGCTTATTTGGTCTTTAATATTTTTGCAGCCATCATCATTGGAATTATTTGTTTCTTGGCATGTCGCAGGTTAATGACAGGCAGTAGAATTAAGGACCTTGTTGATATTAAATATGTCGAGCCACATTTCGAAGGGGCAGGTTTGTATGTAGATAATATTTATATAATGAATATCGGGATCCCTGAAAAACAAAAAACGGTTTTAAAATACGGAATGGGCTTTATTTTAACACCTAAAAATGAGAACTCTAGAACAACTATTGCAAATCTAGGTCAGCGTCAAGCTATACTTCATGATGTATCTACAGCACTTGGTGTTGTTCGAGACTCTGGAGAACCATCATTAGTACCTTTAGCAAAAAGAGATCTAGGAGATGGACGGCTTGGTGTATTTGTACTTCCGCAGACTCGAGATATAGATAAAGCCACCCGTGTAATAGGTGAGGTACCGACTCTAGAAAATGCAATCAGAATGCCATCTGAAGCGAAAGCGAATCGTCGAGGAGGGGAATAAATGGCTGTTGTGGAAAAATACATTTTAGCAATTATCACAATGGACGAAACAAAGGCTACAGGTGGAACAGCTATCTTTATATGTAAAACCAAAGAAGAAATGGATCTATATGCGAAAAACCTTGAAGCGATACTAGACGGGATTGCACACGGTATTGGTGATGATATGTATGTAATCGTAAAACACTAAGTTGTGAATTTAAGGAATGTTTGATAATATATAAAAGTTAAGCCCTTCTTGTCAAAATAGAAGGG
>JAPSLU010000182.1 GCA_031180405.1 Bacillus sp. (in: firmicutes)
GTTACTCACCCGTCCGCCGCTAATCTTTGGGAGCAAGCTCCCTCAGATTCGCTCGACTTGCATGTATTAGGCACGCCGCCAGCGTTCGTCCTGAGCCAGGATCAAACTCTCCAATAAAGTGTTTGATATAGCTCATAAGTTTTGTACTATATAGTACGTTTTTTGTTAATCGAAATTAACGTTTAGCACGCTTGGTTTTGTTTAGTTTTCAAAGATCATTTTTTTGCCGTTTCTCTCAGAAGCGACTTTATTATCATAACACGCGAGTTCTTATGAGTCAACACAATGTTAGATTAATGTTTATCATTAGAAGTTATATTAACCTCTCAGATGACTTTTATAACTATATCAGCAAAAAAATGTATAGTCAACAAAAATATTTAAAATAAAAGAGGAAGGGACAACTCCCTTCCTCTTAAGTATTCCTAAACTAAAAAGATAAAGTATAGTACAAAGATAACAAATAATCCATACATGACTGGATGTATTTCTTTAGCTTTACCCTTTGCGATCATTGTAATTGGATAAAAGATAAATCCTATTGCAATACCAGTTGCAATACTGTAAGCAAGTGGCATTGCAATTATTGTTAAGAAAGCTGGAACAGCAATTTCGAATCTTCCCCAATCAATCTTCCCAAGAGATGATACCATAAGAATCCCTACAATAATGAGTGCTGGTGCAGTTACTGCAGAAGTAATAACTCCTAATAACGGAGAAAAGAAGAGTGCTAACAAGAATAACACCGCTGTAACTACTGAAGCAAAACCTGAACGGGCACCTGCTGCCACTCCTGCAGATGACTCAATATATGATGTTGTAGTAGAAGTCCCTAGAATTGAACCTACAACTGTTGCAGCTGAATCAGCGAAAAGTGCTTTTCCTGCTCTAGGTAACTTATTTTCTTTCATTAAACCGGCTTGATTAGCAACCGCTACTAGCGTTCCGGCCGTATCAAAGAAATCAACGAACAAGAATGTTAAAATCACAACCAACATTTGAATTGTAAAAAGTTGATCTATGTTTATAAGAGCTTGTCCAAAAGTTGGCTCTAAACTTGGAACAGCCCCAACAACTTGTGTAGGAACAGCAATTTGGTTAAAGATCATACCCACTACTGCTGTAAGTAGCATTCCGTAAAAGATTCCACCTCTAACTCCACGTACCATTAATATAACCGTTACGAATACTCCAAAGATCGCCAGCAGAGTTTGTGGATTTGTCAGATCACCTAACCCAATTAATGTCGCATCATTATTAACAATGATTCCCGCATTTTGAAAGCCAATAAATGTAATGAACAAACCAATACCTGCCCCGACAGCATATTTTAGTTCTGCAGGGATAGAATTTATAATTTTCTCACGCAAACCTGATAATGTAAGAAGGATAAAGATTAAACCTGATACCAAAACACCTGATAGAGCTGTTTGCCACGGCACGCCCATAGTTAGCACAACTGTAAAAGAGAAAAATGCATTCAAGCCCATACCTGGCGCAAGAGCAATCGGATACCTAGCTATCAGCCCCATTAACAACGAACCAACTGCAGCCGCTATAGCAGTAGCCGTGAAAATTGCTCCCTGATCCATTCTCATTTCCGCCGGCAAATCAGGAATTGCACTCATTGATAGAATATTCGGGTTAACAAATAGGATATAGGCCATTGATAAAAACGTTGTTAAACCACCAATAATTTCGCGTCGGTAATTTGTACCTAATTCATCAAATTGAAAAAACTTCTTCATAAACAGGTTTCCTCCTCAGTATTAGTTCAAAGGCTTTACTACTATTATCCTGTTATTATTCCGTTAATATTCCATAAAAAAAGCACCCACCTTTAGTGAGCGCTTGACTTAGAAAATATTAACGGCAGGGTATATAGTAATCACCCTTGCTATTAATACCTCGTAGTCAAGCTATTTACGGTAGCCTGGTAGAAACTTTCGAGCCATATCCTCGACATTATACGACGTATTTCGACTTGTTTAATTTATACTCATTTTACCAATACCCTTACTTTCCGTCAATAAAAAAAACGAACATTATTTTAAATAATGTTCGTTTTGTTCGTATTTTACTCCCACTCGATTGTTGCAGGTGGTTTACTTGTAATATCATAGACAACACGATTGATATGTTTGACCTCATTAACAATTCTTGTCGAGATCACTTCTAGGACTTCCCAAGGAATTCTAGCCCAATCAGATGTCATACCATCAATAGATGTTACAGCTCTAATCCCAATCGTGTAATCATATGTTCTTGCATCACCCATAACACCAACACTACGAATGTCAGGTAAAACAGTGAAATACTGCCAAATATCACGATCTAACCCGGCCTTTTTGATTTCTTCACGTAAGATATAATCTGACTCACGAACAATTTCTAATTTTTCATCCGTAATTTCACCAAGTACGCGAATACCTAATCCAGGACCCGGGAATGGTTGTCTCCAAACAATTTCATCAGGAATACCAAGCTCTGATCCTAATGCACGAACTTCATCTTTAAATAAAGTACTTAAAGGCTCAATTAATTGAAACTCCATATCTTCAGGCAGACCACCAACATTGTGGTGCGATTTAATTGTTTGTGCTGTTGCTGTTCCACTTTCAATAATATCTGTATAAAGAGTACCTTGAGCTAAAAATTCAATACCTTCTAATTTAGCTGACTCGTCATCAAATACATATATAAACTCATTACCAATGATCTTACGTTTTTGCTCTGGATCTGATACACCCTTTAATTTATCTAGGAAGCGATCCTTTGCATCTACTTTAATTACATTCATGTTAAAACCTTCAGTAAAGGTCTTCATTACACTCTCTGCTTCATTTTTACGTAATAAGCCATGGTCTACAAAGATACATGTAAGTTGATCACCAATTGCTTTATGAATTAAAACTGCTACAACAGATGAATCGACTCCACCACTTAGAGCACAAAGAACTTTCTTGTTTCCAACCTTTTGCTTTAGCTTATCTGTCTCCATCTCAATGAAGTTCTCCATTGACCAGTTACCAGTACTACCACAAATATTGAAGACGAAGTTTTTCAATAATTCATTTCCAAATTCAGAGTGACGAACCTCTGGGTGGAATTGAACTCCATAAAATTTACGATCTTCATTACTCATGGCCGCAAATGGACATGAAGTACTTGTAGCATCTACTTGGAATCCTGCCGGGATCTCTTGGACTAAATCACCATGACTCATCCAAACAACCTGTTGCTCAGGTAAATCTGTAAAAAGAGCTGGTTTTCCGTGAACATCAATTGTTGCTTTTCCATATTCACGATGGTCAGCAGGAACAACTTTACCACCAAGCTTATGCGTCATAAGCTGCATTCCATAACAGATACCGAGAACAGGAATACCTAAGTCAAAGATTGCTTCATCACAGTCAAACGCATTCTCACCGTACACACTATTAGGGCCACCAGAAAGAATGATACCCTTAGGATTCATTTGTTTAATTTCTTCAGCTGTAAGGGTATGTGGATGTAACTCACTATAAACACCAAATTCACGGATACGTCTTGTGATTAACTGATTGTACTGACTTCCGAAGTCTAAAACTACTACCATTTCATGAATGTTTGCCACCATCGTCACCTCATCGAATATTTCATGCATTTGTTAGTATGCTAAAAAGACCATAGTAACCATACAAAAATATCATAGCCCAGGAAATACTTACTATGTTTTTGTCTAAATAGCAAAAAAACTAGAATTTACCTTCATTCATTATGGAAATATGTCCATATACTATCAGCACCATAAAAAGATGAGATAGCAAGAAGAAGGCAGAATTCTAGTTTAGTTCGAACTTATTCTGCCTTCATAGTCGGGAAATTTAAGGTTACCCGGTAGAGACTCTCAATCCATATTATCGAGGATATATGAAGGGCCTATTAATTTTTTCTATTCTATCAATCTCTTATACGATTGGTCAAGATGATGTCCTTTTAATTAAATTTTCCCACAATTCAACTGATCTTTGCCATTCCTCTTTTGCATTATCCTGACGATACAGTGCTCTCTCATAATTTTTTGTCAAAGTCGTCATATGATCCACCTGAAAATATTGATCAATGTATTGAGCATATTCCCTTAACGTTTGACCTTCATTTCTTTTGATACCTCTGCGCGCAAACTGATTAAGCAAGGATTCATATGCTTGGAAAAAAACATCATCATCTGACCTTTGCTTGTATTTAAATATAATCAATCTTGGTAGCCACTTCATTCTAGTCACATAAATGATAAAAGCCACTAAAACCATTCCGATTATTATTCCATACATTCCAACACTACCTAAACGAAAATCAACCATACTACGTCCGTTATTTTTCGCTGATGAAACTTCCTCCAATTCCTCAGGTTTTTCTGGAATCTCTTCAGGCTCCTCTTCTTCAACAACTTCCTTTTGTTCTTCTGTATTTACAGGATCTGTTACATCTCTATAATCATTTGTTAACGTATAAGGATTAACGAAGCCTTTCGTTGGTTCAAAAGGTACCCAACCAACACCATCAAAGTAAATTTCCACCCAGGAGTGAGCATTATTGTTTGTAACAACATATTCACTTTCACTATTCTCAACTGTACTGACAAAGTCACCTTCTGTATAGCCTTTAACCCATCGTGCTGGAATATCTAAAGATCTAAGTAAAACAATCATCGACGTTGAAAAGTTATCACAATATCCTTTAAATGTCTCAAACAGGAATTGATCGACATAATCCTGTTTTCCTTCAGGAATTGGGATATCTTCTTTATCATAAGTAAATTCTGCACTACCCAGAAAGTCTTCAATTGCCTTTGCCTTATCATATTGGTTATTCTCTGAATCCGTAATTGATATAGCTAGCTCTTGGACACGTTTGGGTAATGAATCAGGTAATTGAGTATATCTTTCTACAAACCCTTCTGGAACATCAGCAAATGTCTGTTCCTTTTTCATTTCATTTAAAGGATACGACGGGAGATCATATGTTACCTGGTAGGATAAAAATCCTCCCCTTGATCCCTCATTATCTTGATAGGGAGATAGCATCTCCGAATTGCGATTAAGATATAACGGTAATTTTTCTTCCGTCTGAACAGCTGTTAATCCGAGAGGATAAATAACATGCAGATAACGATAATCTTGATTGATTGTAATCGTTGATTTAAGACTTTTCGTTTCGACCCTCTCATCGAACCAATTTAATTCATCCTGAAGAGAGCTTATCTCTTCTGGTACCGCATCAGGATCAGAAGCTTGCCAGCCCTTACCCGTGTAAACATCCTTTGTTTCTACGCGCCAGTAATGTCTTTCAGTAGAAACATGCCTAAATACCTCAGTATCATCACTAACAAACGATCCTCCGAGCGATTCATCATTTGGGCTGTACCCAATTTTTTTGTTACCTCCTCCACCTTCACCTTCTTGGCCAACAGCTGTTATATATGGAACAGGATCAGGCCATTGTGGAGATGCTTTAGGGGCTAATATGGCGAGAAACATGGAAAAAACTATAAAAGCTAAGAGGGGCATTATCCATCGAAGAGAAGCAGTTCGTTTCATTTTCAGATTTTCGATCTTCTTTAATCGATCAAAATAGAGCAACCCTAGCATGAAAAAACCGATCAATACAACTCTAACAATCGCGTAAGTAGCATCATAAGGTGTAAATGTATCCAATACCGTAATATAGAGTAGCGTTAAAACAAAGAAAAACATAATTCTCTTCTGATAAAGAATCCAATAATGAATTAAATAAACTAATAACCATAACAAAATAAAAAATAACAAGGATCGAAATGCAGCAGTCATCCCTATCCAGTTTCCATTCGTAATCAGCATGAGATTAAAACCAATATCTTCGATCAAATCAGTTATCCATAAGAAACTAAAAAACACTCCTTCAAAATATAAACCATGAAGCATAAACAGGACTATAAATGTTTTTATAGGGAACGTAATATACCATTTAATGCTAATAAATGTCATCAATAGGCTAACACCAATAAAGAATACAAAGATAAACGTGTTTCCCGTATCTGTAAATTCCCCAAGTGGTCTTAACCATTCCCATAACAAAACAAACGCGAACACATAGTACAATAGAGCAACTGATTTCCCCTCAAAACTATCGGATGTCTTCATAAATTGCTCACCTCTTTATAGTTTTGATTTATAATAATATGAAGTTGGATTTGTCGTTGACCTAACCTTTCAACTAACACATTTTCCTCTTTTGTGAGGTCCTCATATTTGCCTTTAATAAGGTACAAAATAAACGTCCTTTGTTGCCCAGATAAAAATTCCAATTTACTAGCCAAATCGATGTTTAGATGGGCGGTCACGACAATAAGAGTTGCTTGCTTCAGCTCTATGTTCAATCTGTTCTCTTCTAGAACAGAGGCTAAAGATGTTTGACTATCACACACAACTTTTGCTAAATGATAAAACAAATTCCGTAAATGCTGTTCATCAGACTGTATTGGAAAGACATGTGTTTGCTTTCCAACAGAAACAAAACCTACACGTGATCCACTTTTAACAATTGCCTTAATCAACGAGGCAGCATAGGAAACAACAGGTTCAAATAATGATGAAGTAGTGCGGTCTAAAAAAACAACCACATCATGACTTTGCATTTGCTCGAACTCTTTTGTCATAATTGAGTTTCTTCTTGCAGTTGCCTTCCAATCAATCCAGGCGAACTTATCTCCTGGTTGGTACTCTCTTACACCTACTGCCATCGTTGAATCCTGCCAATATTTTGTTAAGGTCGATGCCGTTCCCTGCTCATATTGCTTTTGATTTGAACGATAAACAAGATCAACAGTCGAAGGATACACTAAAAAATAATTATTAACTTCATAAGTAACCTCTTTTTCAATTAATCCAAATAGATCACCAGTTCTTAATCGAATTGATCTGAATTGGTGTTCTCCGCGAGGTATCTCAAGAAGTGCATAACTAAAGGAAACGGTTCTTTTAAACCAGGGAAAAAAGAGTTTTTTAGGCTCTTCTAACCTTTTCACTCCCATTAATTTATCCGGAAGTTCGTCTTCAACTAGTAAATAAAAGAGAGGAAAAGGAAAGGATCTCTTTACTGTAATTGTGCCGATTAAACGTTGACCCACCGAAAATTGGTCCTGATTTATTCTTCTTGTAACACGGAATGAACGGATAGGGTAAAACATTAATAAAAAGGAGTAAATAGCAAACGGGAGAAAGCTATAAAATAAGAACCAGCTTACAAATCCACCTTGGAACATCGCATAACTAAAAGCTGCCAATGTAAGAAACAAGAGGGAAACGACTTTCCAACCAACCCTAAAATTCTTCAAGAATTTCTTCATTTACGACTTAATGTCCTTTGTACTGGCACTGGAGTTTTTGCAATAATTTCCTTCACCATGTTATCAGCCGTTTTCCCCTCAAACTTCGCCTCAGATCTTAATAGGATGCGATGAGCTAATGTAAATGGAGCTAAATATTGAATATCATCAGGAATAATATAATCACGCCCCGAAATAAACGCGTATGCTTGGGCAGCTTTCATTAAAGCAATTGATGCACGCGGACTAGCACCTAAGTAAATAGATGGGTGCATTCTTGTTTTCGAAGTGAGATCGATAATATAGTTTTTAATCGTTTCATCAACATAGACGAACTGCATTTCATTTTGCATCTCCACTAACTCTTCTTTTGAGATAACACTATCAATTTTATGAATCGGTCTTTCTCTCTCTGCTAATGTCAAAACCTCTAACTCTTCCTCCTTAGTTGGGTAACCCATTCTAAGCTTAAATAAAAAACGGTCTAATTGTGCCTCTGGTAATGGATAAGTACCTTCATAATCAACCGGATTTTGCGTCGCCATAACAAAAAATGGTTTTTCAAGCACTCTTGTTAAACCATCGACAGTAATACTACCTTCCTCCATTCCTTCAAGAAGTGCGGATTGAGTTTTAGGTGAAGTACGGTTAATTTCATCAGCTAATACGATATTCCCAAAAATAGGACCTTCACGAAACTCAAATCTCAATTCCTTGGGGTTATAAATAGACACTCCTGTTACATCAGAAGGGAGTAAATCCGGTGTAAATTGTATCCTCTTAAATTCAGCACCCACTGATTTAGCAAGGGCACGAACCATCATTGTTTTTCCAACACCTGGTACATCTTCTAGCAATACATGCCCATTTGCAAGAATGGCAACTAGACTAAGAATACTTACATCTCTTTTTCCAACCATAACATGTTCTATATTTTTAATAACTCGACCGAGTTTTGGATGCATTTCTTCAATTAGAGACATCATTTTCCTCCTACGGTGAAATTCTATCTTATCTTTTATTATAGTATTCTGAGAAACTTAACAAAATCCTTTTGCATTTAGTAATATATTCTAAATAATGGTAACTAAAGTAGTGTTTTAAAATGTTGAATCAGGAGAAAGTTATCAAAAGCATGATAGTATCTGATAAGTGCGAACAATTCTCTTAAAGCACCAATACTGACAGTTAAAAATGATGATCTTTTGGTTAATTGTTGATATAATTCAAGGTAAGTAATGATAAGGGGCATCAATATGTTAAAAACAAAAAGACTAGATCAGATCAAAGAGTATGTTTTTAAGCATGAATCTGTTTCATTGGATGAGCTTGTTGATGTATTTAAGGTTTCTAAAAATACAATTAGAAGAGATATTAAATTATTAGTTGAACAAGGGGACTTTAAAAAGGTATATGGCGGAGTTGCTGTCAACCATTCTATTCTTGTTTCTTTTAATGACCGTAAAGTTCGGAATAAGAGTGAAAAGCGGAAAATCGCTAAACTAGCTTCTAACTATGTTCAAGATGGAGATATAATCTTTATAGACTCCGGGACAACCACTTTTGAAATGTTTGATTTTATAAAAGAAAAAAATATTACAATTGTGACAAACCATGTAGATTTTATCGTAGAGGCTATGCCTTTTGACAATTTAAACGTCTTCTCCACAGGAGGGATGCTTGAACGAAAAACAAAATCATTCATTAGCTACAAAGGATTAGATATCTTTAAAACTTATAATATTAATAAAGCATTTATGGCTTCAACTGGTAT
>JAPSLU010000183.1 GCA_031180405.1 Bacillus sp. (in: firmicutes)
GGTCAAGATCTCCTTCAACAGCAGCCTGCACCATTGATCGAGTATATTGAAGCTTCATCCGCTTTCCATCTCCATAAGCTCCACCAGTCCACCCAGTATTGACTAGAAATACTTGAACATCATGCTCATCAATTTTTTGTCCGAGCATATTGGCATAACGAGTTGCCTCCAATGGCAGGAAGGGTGATCCAAAACAGGTTGAAAATGTAGCTTCTGGTGCAGTTACACCTCGTTCGGTACCTGCTAGCTTACTAGTATAACCGCTTAAGAAATGATACATGGCTTGCTCTCTTGATAATTTACTTATCGGTGGGAGAACTCCAAATGCATCTGCTGTTAAAAAGACAATTGTTTGTGGATGTCCTGCAATACTAGGAATAATGGCGTTATCAATGGCCGATAAGGAATAAGCAGCGCGTGTATTTTCAGTATAGAAAGGATTGCTATAGTCCGCTTCCCTAGTGAATTCATCAATCACCACATTCTCAAGAACCGAACCGTAACGAATGGCATTATAAATTTGTGGCTCTTTTGCTTTTGTAAGATTGATGCATTTTGCATAGCAGCCACCTTCAATGTTAAATACTCCAGAGGTTGACCATCCATGTTCATCATCGCCGATGAGGCGTCGGTTTGGATCAGCGGATAATGTTGTTTTTCCTGTTCCAGATAACCCAAAAAACAGAGCGACATCACCTTCAAAACCAACATTTGCTGAACAGTGCATTGGAAGAATATTGGTTTCTGGTAACAATAGATTCATCACTGAAAAAACAGATTTTTTCATCTCCCCAGCATATTCTGTTCCGCCAATTAAAATTGTCCTTTTTTCAAAGGAGATGATAATAAAAGTTTCAGATTTCGTACCATCAGTCTCAGGATTTGCTTTGAACTTAGGTGCGGATAAAATTGTAAAAGGTTTTTCCTTTGTAATATAGTCTTCACCTTTGGCATGGATAAAAAGTTGACTAGCGAAAAGGTTATGCCAAGCAAATTCGTTAATGACCTTCAATGGAAGTTGAAAACGCTTGTCGGCTCCAGCAAAACCATCAAATATAAAAATTTCGTTTCGCTCTTTCAAATAAGAAATCATTTTGCTGTATAGTTGATCAAAAATTTCTGCAGAAATAGGTTGGTTGACATTTCCCCAGTTAATAATGTGATGAGTAGAAGGTTCTTCTACAATAAATTTGTCTTGAGGTGATCTCCCAGTATAAGCTCCAGTTGTTGCTCGGATTGCACCTGTTGAGGTGAGGACACCTTCTTTTTTCTCAAGTACTTTTTCAACCAGTTGTGAAACAGATAAATTATGTTTTGCATTTTCCCCGTTAACAAGCTGATTTAGCTCAAAAGATAAATCCGTCAAATTCATCCCCATACCTTCTTTCACAATATAATTCATTGTTGTTAATTAGTATAACACATTTGTCTTATTGGATCACACTATTAGTGGAAAATTTGTGCAAACTTTTATTGTTAAAACAATTTTAATATTTAATGGTGATAAGGGAAATACTTATAATTAAGATTTACTAGAAATACAAATACATTCTACGGAAATAACTGTCGATTTCTGTTGACACCATTAAGTTAGTGCGCTATGATATGTCCTTGAACGGATTCTCTTATCCCGAGCTGGTGGAGGGACAGGCCCTATGAAACCCAGCAACCTGCTATCAAAGGAAAGCGGCGAATGCGCACTAATTATAGAGTAACTATTTTGGCCAGTTTTTTTGCCTGTCCTTTAGTATCTTTCTAAAGGGCAAGAATGATACGAAAGCATCATTCAAAAGAAAGCATAGCTAGCTGTGATTCTATGTTTAAGTAACGCAATCAAAGCGACATTTTCCGATGCAAAGGTGCTAACCTGAAGCAAGGCGAAAGCCCTTGATCGATAAGAGCGAAAGGCGATGAACGATAACAAACCTTTCCTCATTTAGGGAAAGGTTTTTTTGATAACAGAAAACAAGTATTTTCTTCATTAGAGTTTTACCAGGACAAGCATGTGGTAAAGGTACATAATACTTCTGTTCACAAATATGCCAACGTGATTTTCTAAAGGTCATACTTTGGGAAGAGTTCCGGATCAACTGAATGAACATATATGAGGAGGAAGCTTTTAACTATGTCTAGAAAACGTCTTTTTACTTCTGAGTCTGTAACAGAAGGCCATCCAGATAAGATTTGTGACCAAATTTCGGATTCCATTCTTGATGCAATTATTTCAAAGGATCCAAACGCACGTGTAGCGTGTGAAACATCTGTTACGACTGGTTTAGTGTTAGTAGCGGGAGAAATCACAACAAGTACGTATGTTGATATTCCAAAAATTGTTCGTGAAACAATTAAGGATATTGGATACACGCGCGCAAAGTATGGCTTTGATGCAGAAACTTGTGCAGTTCTAACTTCAATTGATGAGCAATCTGCTGATATTGCAATGGGAGTTGACCAAGCGCTTGAAGCACGTGAAGGTCTAATGTCTGACGAAGAAATTGAAGCAATTGGTGCAGGGGACCAAGGATTAATGTTTGGTTTTGCATGTAATGAAACAAAGGAATTAATGCCACTTCCTATCTCATTAGCACATAAGCTCTCTCGTCGCTTAACAGAAGTTCGTAAAGAAGAGATACTTCCATATTTACGTCCTGATGGTAAAACACAAGTAACTGTTGAATATGATGAAAATAATAAACCAGTTCGTATTGATACAATTGTTATCTCAACTCAACATCATCCAGAGGTTTCTTTAGAGCAAATTCAACGTAACTTAAAAGAATATGTCATTAACCCTGTTGTACCAAATGAGTTAATCGATGAGAATACAAAATACTTCATTAACCCAACTGGTCGTTTCGTTATTGGTGGGCCACAAGGTGATGCAGGACTAACTGGACGTAAAATTATTGTTGATACGTATGGTGGATATGCTCGTCATGGTGGCGGTGCGTTCTCTGGTAAAGATGCAACAAAAGTTGACCGTTCTGCAGCTTATGCAGCTCGTTATGTAGCAAAGAATATTGTAGCTGCTGGTTTAGCTGATAAATGTGAAGTTCAACTAGCTTATGCAATTGGTGTTGCACAACCGGTATCCATTTCAATTGATACATTTGGAACAGGAAAAGTTTCTGAAGAAGTATTAGTAGAAGTTGTTCGCAGCAACTTTGACTTACGTCCAGCTGGGATTATTAAAATGCTTGACCTAAGACGTCCTATTTACAAGCAAACAGCTGCATACGGGCATTTTGGCCGTAACGACTTAGATCTTCCATGGGAAAGAACGGACAAAGCTGAAGCTCTAAGTAAAGCTGCATTACAATAATACAAACAAAAAGGATGACTCTTTGGGTCATTCTTTTTGTTTGTGAATAATATACTAATTACCATTTAACCTTTTTGTATTAGATTCTTAATTGTTGTATATTTGTAAGGCTAAAAAGTTCATAGAAATGCAACTCTTCTAGCATTTATATCCAGTTATGAGTGGTATAGTGGATTTATAGATGAGAATCGTAAAATGTAATACAGGAGGAGACAAATGAAAGCCTTATTTTTGGGATTGTCCTTAGTTTTAGGTATCTCCATCATTAGCGGATGTCAAAACCAATCAAAAGCACACGAATCTAGTCACCAACTCAATGATACAGGTGAGATAAAAGCGCCAAAAGTTGAAATTATTGCCAATGAACATGTTGATAAAGGGCTGCAAGAAACAATTGTGGCAAGCGTCCAATACGGTGAAGAATTTGTAGATGATGCTGAGGTCGTATTTGAAATTAAAAAGGATGAAGAGGGCTCAGAAAAGATACCAGCTGAATTGGTGGAGAAAGGTGAATACTCCATTAATTATACATTTAAGTCAGATGGCATCTATCAAGTAATTGCCCACACAAATGCAAAAGGGTATCACATTATGCCTTTAATAAAAATTCATGTAGGTGAAAGTGAAGGTTCAGCAAAACATGTAGAGAGAAGCGAATCAACTCATCATGATCATGAATGAGAATAGCTATTATAAAAGGAGCCTTTATTGAAGGCTCCTCAGACTGTTGACAAACGCTCGCTTTCTTCTGAGTCTAGCTACAGCGCCTAGCCCCTCGAGGTCGTAAGCCACAAATGAATTGAAGACAAAGAACGTCTTCTATTCATTTGCGCTTATGCTTGTCGGGGCTTTTCAAGGCGCCTGCACTTTTGGTGTTACTCATCTTGCTGCGGTGCTCATTACCAACCCCGGTAACTCCGCTCCTCTCAAGGCTTCGTGCCTCGAAAGGCAAGCGTTAGCAATCAGTTTGATGGGTTAGCAATTTCACTTTGTCTACAAAATGAGGAGCCTTTTATGGAGGCTCCTTATTTTATGCATAACGTATATGTTTTTCGTCTATTATTGCATCCTCATACTCCTTCAGCAAACCTGCAAATATGTGATCCCACGCTTGAGTTAGAGCGTAGTTACGTGCAGCTACTCCCATTTTCTTGCGCTGAGAATGATCTTCTAATAAATGAATAATGGCTTGAATAAATTGGTCTGTATTTTTAGGTTCACATAAATAGCCTGTTTCAAAAGGTTTTACAATATTTTTTACTCCTCCTGAGTTCGCACCAATAACAGGTGTGCCTGATGCTAAAGCTTCTAAAACGACATTTCCAAATGTTTCAGTCGGAGATGGAAAGATAAATAGATCTGAACAAGTGTATACTTTGGCGAGGTCAATTCCATTTAAATACCCGGCAAATGTCATATTATCTGGAGCTTTTTTTTGCATCTCCTCTTTAGAAGGACCGTCACCAACAATTAACCAGTGAACATCCTCTTGAATTTGTTTGGGAAGTTGACTAGTAATTTTCATCAGTGTTTCAATATCTTTTTC
The DNA here is from genome assembly GCA_031180405.1 of Bacillus sp. (in: firmicutes). Classification (GTDB taxonomy): domain Bacteria; phylum Bacillota; class Bacilli; order Bacillales; family Bacillaceae; genus Metabacillus. The sequence continues at coordinate 4,869 of JAPSLU010000183.1, forward strand.
AGGAGCTAGCCTCCCTACATAAGATAGTATGAATTTTTCATTAATTTGATATTTATGACGAATCTCTTCCGTATAGTAATTAGGATGAAATAGATTACATTCTACACCTCTTCCCCAAATTCTAAGGTTTGAAAATCCCTTTCGCTTTAGCTGCTCCAATGTTTCATTTGAGGGGACAAATATCTTTCTAAGTGGCTTATGGAACCAGTGCATATACTTCCATAACACTTTAGATAAAAATTGAAAATCATAATACTCTAAATAGTGATCAAAATCTGTATGATAAGATCCAACTATTGGAATATCTAGCTTTTTAGCATAATGCAACCCGCAAATCCCAATATTAAAGGGAGTTGCAACATGAATCAAATCTGGTTTGAAGCGTTGTAATTCTGCCTTAACGTGTAGCATGTTTGGTAGAGCCAATCTACATTCAGGATAAAGGAAGAATGGCAAGCTTGTAAAACGATGGATGTGGCTTGAAAACATGCTTTCCTTTGTACTAACAGGTGCAAAAACCCTATACTCATAACCATTCTCTTCAAGGTAGTCTGTAAAGCGTTTAAGGGTTCTTGCAACTCCATTAACATCAGGTGCAAAAGTATCTGTGAAAATAGCTATTCTCAATGCATATCCCTCCAGTTAAAAATAAATGAAAGGTACCTTTAGTGAGGCACAATTTAATTACTGAGACTAACTATAGTGAAGGCAGAAGAAACAATCTGGTTATAATTGAGTAACTAATAAACCCAACCGAACTTCCTAGAAAGCATCCTACTAACACATCTGATGGATAGTGCAATCCTAGATACATCCTCGATAGGCCTACGCTAATTGCTAACGGCAAAAGAATCACAATAAGCTGAGGCATAAATAAAATAAATGGAATGATAACAGAAAAAATTGCAGTTGTATGCCCTGATGGAAAGGAGTGATCTTCTAAGGGGTTTGCAGGTACTTTTATTTCCATAAGCGCTAGATAAGGCCTTTTTCTTGGATATAACTTTTTAACTAGTGCAACTGGTAGATGGCTGAAAAGGAGGGAAATAGCACTTGTAATCCCGATTACTTGGAATACACCCTTCGTAAAAAAAATTAGAAATAAACAGACCATTATTGTTGTAAGGGCTCCTCCTAAGTGGGTAATATTTCTAAAATAGAAGTTCAACATTTTTTGATCAAAGTGACGATTTAAACTTCGGAACAGTTTGCATTCGAAATTGTACATGTTAGCAATAAGCTTTGTTTTCATTGGAACGCTCCTTTATTAACCCCTTTGCTATTATTTTAGTAGAGAAATATTTAGTTAATAATAAGAAATTGTAAAAAATTCTTCACATAATATTCATAATATTAACGTTTGCACAGGAGAGTGAAAAGTTTAGCGTATGATAAATAATGGTATGAAGAAGTAGAGGATAGTATAATAACGAAAATAGGAACCGACTGCTTTTGCCGATTCCCCCTTTGTTATTGTGACTGTAGTGATTTATAATACTGGCCTTTTACAACATATTCACGACGAATTCTTTCCATGTCTTCAATATCTTCAGATGTTAACGTTCTTACAACCTTTGCTGGTCGACCGAGTGCAAGTGTGTTAGGAGGTATTTTTTTCCCGGGCGGGATTAGGCTTCCTGCTCCAATAAAAGCTCCTTCTCCAATTTCAGCACCATCTAAAATAACTGATCCCATACCAATTAAAGCCTTTTTACGAATAATTGAACTATGTAAGATAACACTATGTCCAACAGTAACATCATCCTCTAGAATAAGTGGCTTGTTTGGACTTTGATGTAGACAGCATAAGTCTTGCACATTTACCCGTTTACCGATAATCGTAGGGGATACATCACCACGAATGACTGTCTGAAACCAGATGCTTGAGTCATCCCCTATCTCAACATCTCCAGTAATTGTGACATAATCAGCAATAAATGCCGAGTCTGAAATTTTAGGGTTTTTTCCTTTATAAGGATATATCATGTTTGTCAGTCCTTTCTTATGGAAAGAATATAGTTTTTATACATATAATTATACCAATAGAAAAAGAAGAATGAGAAAGGGAGCCTGTAAAATGTGGAAATGGAAAGCTGAAACTGAACCGGTAAATGGCGTCATTATAATCGTCCATGGCGCTGCAGAACATCATGGACGTTACAAATGGCTTGTGGAAATGTGGCGATTGTCAGGTTACCATGTTGTCATGGGAGATTTACCTGGTCAGGGAACTTCCACAAGAAGAAGAGGGCATATTAAATCCTTTGACGAATATATTGTTGAGGTTAATCATTGGATAACTGAAGCGAAAAAGTTTGGAGTTCCTCTATTTTTATTAGGACATAGTATGGGTGGTCTTGTCGTAATTAGGGCACTTCAAGAAAAGCACCATGAAGTGAAGGCAGTTATTTTATCATCTCCTTGTTTAGGGATTCTATTTAAACCAAATAAAGCTATAGAGCTTGCTTCTCTGGGATTAAATATTGTTGCACCTTCTTTTAAAGTGGACTCAAAATTAAGTGTAACCATTGCAACACGTAACAAATCTGTCCAGGATCTTGATGAAAACGATTCTTTATATGTGACAAAGGTTTCGGTCAGATGGTACCGTGAGTTAATAAAGGCAATGGAAGAGGCTCAAAAACAAGTTGGGAAATTTCAGGACGTTCCTCTCCTTCTTATGCAAGGCGGAGAAGATAAAATTGTTGATAAATCGCTTGTAAAAGAGTGGTTTAATAAAGTTGATCTATTGGAGAAAAATTACAAGGAATGGAAAGGGCTGTATCACGAAATTTTTAGTGAGCCGGAACGTGATCAAGTGTTTGAAACAGCAAGACGCTTTTTTGATATCCATTCTGATTCAACGATTTAAGTTATAAATCATTTTTTAAAAATCAGATTAAGAGGTGACACCCCCTTTGACAGTTCCACAGCACCCTTTTAAATTAATGACAAAAGTTTATAGAGAAATTTTCCCGATTGTCCATTTTTATATCGGTCAATGGAAAGAACTTGCTGAAAAAATTCCTAATCAGGAGTTGCGGTATCAAGCGTTAAATAGCATTCAAAATAAAGAATTCCACTGTGAGGGTGGAGCTATTTTAGCGATGATATCAGGTCCACATAAGCAAAAATGTATAGAGTTTATTGTTGCCTATCAAACGATAAGTGATTACTTAGATAATTTATGTGACCGAAGCACTTCATTAGATCCAGCAGATTTTCGTATGCTACACCAATCAATGCTTGATGCACTAACTTGTAATGCTCCTTATAAGGATTACTATCAATATAGAGAAGATCAAGATGATGGAGGGTATTTACAACATTTAGTTCAAACATGTCAGAAAGTTCTATCAGACCTTGAGCATTACTCAATGATTTCAAAGTATTTATTGGAGCTATCCAGCTACTATTGTGATCTTCAGGTACATAAGCATGTGAAAAAAGATGAGCGGGTTCCAAGGCTTGAGAATTGGTTTGAAAAACATAAGGAAAATGTACCGAAAATGGAATGGTATGAATTTTCAGCGTGTACTGGATCAACACTTGGTATTTTTTGTTTAGTTGCCCATGCTTTTCAAGAAGGTTTTCTGCCAAAGCAGGCATTACAAATTCGGGACAGTTATTTCCCGTATATTCAAGGTCTACATATTTTGCTTGATTATTTAATTGACCAAGAGGAAGATGAGTTAGGCGGAGATTTGAATTTTTGCAGTTACTATGATTCAGAAGCAGCAATGATGGAAAGGTTAGAACATTTTGTTCAACAAGCCGATTCACAATTAAGCGGTATTCCAAACGAAAACTTTCATAAGCTTATAAATCGTGGTTTATTAGGGGTTTATCTATCTGATGATAAAGTTGCAACTCATAAAGAGCTAAATAAACTTGCAAAGAGGTTAATAAAATTAGGAGGCATGACAAGCTTCTTCTTTTACTTTAATGGAAGAGCCTACCGCACTTTTCAGAAGCTTTCCTGGAAGAAAAGCTCATAGCTTTCAATATTGTTAGAGGGCGCACTTTAAATAAGGCTCTTTTCTGAAAGATTGTTGCTAATTGACCTAATTATCTATAAGAATACACTGTTTTGTAGATATAAGGTACGTTTCTAAGAAGAAAAGATGCCACTATACTTGATATAGGGCTGTTTACTTCAAGTTACTA
>JAPSLU010000184.1 GCA_031180405.1 Bacillus sp. (in: firmicutes)
TCCTGAATCTACTGGAAGCTTTATCATGACGAAAGTTCCACCGTCTTCATGGTTCTCTATTCGTAAAGTTGCTTGTTCATCAAAGTATAGCTTTAAACGCAAATGAACATTTCTCAAGCCTATGTTCGTTCCATTTGACTCATTACTATTAATTTGCCTTTCTTGGCTAAAGGATTTATAAATCTCGTCAAGTCTTTGTTGTTTTATTCCTTTTCCATTGTCACGAACCGTGATAACTAGTTGATTATGTTCTCTTTTTCCAATGATCTTTAATTGACCAATCGTATCGCTACTTCGATCAAATCCATGCTTAAAATAATTTTCTATTATAGGCTGAAGTATCATTTTAGGAACCGTAATGAATAAATCTTCTCGCGCAAATTGTAATGAATACTCAAACTGATCTCCGAACCTTTCTTTTTGAAGTAATAAAAAGGCCTTTGTATAGTCAATTTCCTTTGTTAATGGCACAAGATCTTCATCAATATTCATGCCATATCTCATAATTTTAGAAAGATGGGTTACAAGAGTGTAGACCTGTGGCACATTATTTTTTAATGCCAAGGTACCGATAGACTGCAAAGCATTGTATAAAAAATGCGGATTAAGCTGAGATTGCAGTGCCTTTAATTGATTTGTTTTATTTTCTATCTCTAGCTTATATTCTCTATTAATCAGATGATTAATCTTTGCCATCATCTCTTTAAAACGTTCTCCAAGAGTGCCGATTTCATCGTTTCCTAGTGAATCAAACTGAACGTTCATATTTCCATTTTCAACCTGTTTAATATTTTGCAAAAGCACCCGGATAGGGGTGGTAATTTTAAATGATACAAATAAGGTAGCCATAATAACTAGAATTAGACCAATTACACCAAAAAGAATATTGATTTTCGCTACACTTAATGCGCTTTCAAATACGGATGTATACGGAATTCTTTTTACCAGTATCCAGCCTCCAGATGAATCATCAAGTGTTTCATAAATCATTAGCCCATTAAAAGAATCCTTTTTCCACTCCATCATTCCATTTGGTTCCTTATTTTTTACAAGCTTAGTAATCCATTGTTGGCTCTCATTCACTTCATTGTTGGATCGAAAAATGAATTCGCCTTCTGGATTTAATATATAAAATTCTTCTTTGTCTTTCACGTATAGCTTCTTTGTAATCTCAAGAAGATGCTCTGAGTCTATGTCTAAAGATATAAACCCGAGCAGGTCATCAGACGGCACATCTACTAAAGCACGATGTAGAGTAAACACATCTTTTCTCCCAATTGAACTCTGCCTAATATTCTCTTCCTGCAAAACTTCCATCGGCTCAATATGAATATGGTAAGGACTATTTAATGCCTTTTGATAATTTTCTTGATTAAAATTTTTATTTAAAGCAGAAAAGACTACAGCTGATTTTTTAGATACTGAGACATTACGGTTACCATTCATTAATGCAATGTTTACTCTATTAATGTTTTCCTCCGCATATAGTATTGTTAAAATAACATTTTTCACACTTTCCTTTGCTAGATAATCCTTTTCAAAATCAGAATTCTTCCTCATGTATCTCATAAAATCAATATTATTATAAAATGATAAAGTTAGATTTTTCAGTTCCCCAATATACCCTTCAATATTAAGCTTCCCCTGGTACAGCAGATTCACATTCTCCTCAACGAACTCATCTTTTAAAGATTCTTTCGTATATAAGTATGTGATCACAATAGAAGTTCCAAATGGAACAATCGTAATTAGTAAAAGAAGAACAATGAGTTTGTTTCTTATGCTTGTCTTTCTCAAATAGGGAACCTCCAAACTAATTAAACTGTATTAACTATTATAGGTGAAAAAGCATGCCTATGATAGGCATGCTTTCTTTGCATATATTTATTATTTCATATTATCCCATGTAGCTTGGAATTTTTCTAATGCTTCATCGTACGTGATTTTACCAGCAGAATATTCTTGAATGATAGCAGCAAATTCTTTATTTGCTCCATCTGGCCATCTGAACCAGTTCCAAGAAATTGTTTTTTCTTCTTTAGAATATTCTAGGATCGATTGACCTAAGTCACCTAAACCAGAAGCTTCAATGTTATCAAATGCAGGAATGAACGCAAATTCTTCCGTGATATAACGTTTACCAGTTTCAGAAGATACCATCCAGTTTAAGAACGTTTTTGCCTCTTCTAAGTGCTCAGAGTTTTTGTTTACCACCCAGTTATTAGGTACACCTACTGGTAATCTATCAGCATCTGCCTCATCATTTAATGGGATTGGTAAGAAGCCCATGTTAATTTCCGGATTAATTTCAGTAATCATATTTTCAGTCCAGTTACCTTGTTGTAGCATCGCTGCTTCACCTGATGCAAATAATGTTACTTGAGTATTGTAGTCTGTTGTAATTGGATTACCTACTGCATTTTTCACTTCTAAATCAATTACATCTTTTAATTGTTTGAATTGCTCGTTACCAACAAATTTTGACGAACCATCGTTTAATCCTGCAATAAAGCTTTCAGGATCATCTTGTTGTGCAAATGGAATGTTTAGTAAATGCTGACCAATTACCCACCACTCGCCATAGCCAGCTGAGAAAGCTTTAATTCCAGCTGCTTCAAGTTTTGCAACAGCATCTTTTAATTCAGAAAGAGTTTTTGGAGCTTCAGTAATACCAGCTTTTTCAAATAAATCTTTGTTATAAATGAAACCATATCCTTCAAGGTTTACTGGCATACCATAAAGCTTGCCATCTGTATCTGTAGTTGGAACTTTACCGATAGGTAGTACATGCTCTGCCCATGGCTCATTTGAAAGATCTGCTAAATGCTCTTTCCATAGCTCAAGCTCTTTAAATCCACCATTATTGAAGATATCCGGCTCTTCACCTGATGCAAATTTAGCTTTTAACGCTGCACCATAATCTGCTCCCCCACCAACAGTTTCAAGTTTTACTTTAATATTTGGATGCTCTGCTTCGAATTCTTTAATCATCGCTTGAAGCTGATCAGCAATTTCGACTTTAAATTGGAACAGGTTTAATGTTACAACTTCCCCATCACCTGAACCACTCTCTTTATTTCCTTCTGTAGACGTTTCTTGCTTATTTGAATTACATCCAGCCAAAATACCTAATACTAAAAGCATTGACATGAATAGAAGCAAAAGTTTTTTCATTTAAAATTGACCTCCTAATAAATAATTTCTTTTTTATTTATATGAATCCTCAAAGTCAGATCAACTAATTCTGAAGATTATATACTCTTTTAATAGACAAATTCTATTTAATAGAACCTGCTGCAATCCCTTTGATAATATGTTTTTGTAAGAATAAGAAGAACACAATAACTGGAGCAATACCAAGCACTAAAGCTGCTAACCCCATATCCCATTGTTTTGTATATTGAGCGAAGAAGGAACTTGTCGCTAATGGAATTGTTCTTAATTCGGCATCTTGTAATACAAGTAATGGTAATAGATAATCATTCCAGATCCATAATGTGTTCAAAATGATGACGGTTACAGTAATTGGTTTTAATAATGGAAAAACAATCCTCCAAAAGACTCCGAATTGAGTACAGCCATCAATACTAGCAGATTCTTCAATTTCCATTGGAATTGTTTTAATAAACCCATGGTATAAAAATAGCGATAGAGAAACACCAAAGCCAAAGTACATAATGACAATACCCGGTATGCTATTCATGATCCCCAGCATGCCACCTAGCTTCATTAAAGGAATCATAACTGTTTGGAATGGAATAACCATTGCTGAAACAAAGAAGATAAATAAGATTTTGCTAAGCCTTCCCGGAGTTCTTACCATCTTCCATGCGGCCATTGAGCTAATAAGGACAATTCCCGCAATACTAAATACTGTTATGATGAGAGAATTAAGAAATGCATCCTGGAAGCTAAGAATATCCCAAACCTTTGTATAGTTACTAAATAGGATTTCTTTCGGCAAAGCTGCAGCATCAATCAATATCTCTGAAAAACCTTTTACTGAATTGATTAATACAAAGTAAAATGGTACTAGGAAAATCAAGGCAAGTATAATGGCAATAATCTCAAGCAAGAATGTTCCTTTTGTATAGCCTTTATTCATTACGCCTCAACCTCCCTTTTCTTCGTAAATGTTACTTGAAGTGTTGTAAACACAGCTACAATGATAAAGAATAAGATTGATTTAGCTGTTCCTAAGCCATATCTATTGTTCATAAATGCCTCTTGGTAAATATTAATTGCTACTGACTCTGTTGAATTAAATGGACCTCCGCCAGTTAGCGAGAGATTTAAATCAAATATTTTAAATGCCATTGAGATTGTTAAGAAGAAACAAATCGTGAAGGCAGGTAAAATTAAAGGAATAATGATTTTCGTTAACAATGACCAGTTTGTTGCACCATCCATTTTTGCTGCTTCTAAAAGTGAAGTATCAACCCCTTGCAGAGCCGCAATGTATATGACCATCATATAACCGCTTATCTGCCAAGCAAAAACGATAACAATCCCCCAAAAAGCTGTTGCTTCATCACCTAACCAAGGTAATTTAAAGAATCCGATGTCTGTCATATTTCCAATTGATGCGAACCCTTTTACAAAGATAAACTGCCAGATAAATCCAAGAAGTAATCCACCGATTACATTTGGAATAAAAAACACAGTTCGTAAAATATTCTTTGTTTTTAATGCTGCATTCAGTAATAGCGCAAATCCAAATCCAATGATATTACTTATTAAAACAGCTGCAAACATAAATTTTGTTGTAAAAAGGAATGAATTAAAAAACTTTTGGTCATCCGTAAAGATTTTTAAATAGTTCTCTAATCCAACCCATTCAACTGCAGAACTAACTCCGTTCCACGAAGTAAATGAATAGTAAACTCCCATGAAAAATGGAATAATTTGAATCAGAATAAAAAATAATAGTGCGGGTCCAACAAATGCTGCATACCCTAGAGCCTTTTTCAACTTAGGTTTTTTATTTGTTTGAACTGCTTGTTTTATATCTGTTTCCTTTCGAGCCAATTCATTTGTATTTATTTTAGTACTCACTTCATCAACACCACCCAGTACTTTTGTAATCGCTTTCTTTGATCACTTTGATTATAAAGCGTTTTCAATATAGGTACTATCAACTAGATTGACTAAAATGGTGCACTATTTTGATCTTTGTTCATTGTGTATACTAAGATATTAGTTTTCTTACTTTTGATAAAATGCTTAAATAGGTTTAATGATGGACTTTTTGGATCGTCTTTTTTGGGGTTTTGGCCTTCATTGACTTGATGAAGAACTTTTCGGCGGTTTTTTTATGGAGTTTGGTCCTTCATTGACATGATGAAGGACTTTCCGGTGGTTTTTTTATGGAGTTTTGGCCTTCATTTACCTGATGAAGGACTTTCCGACCGTTCTTTTATCGTGTTTTGGCCTTCATTGACCTGGTGAAGGACCATTCGACCGTTCTTTTATCGAGTTTGGTCCTTCATTGACCTGGTGAAGGACTTTTCGGTGGTTTTTTTATGGAGTTTTGGCCTTCATTGACTTGATGAAGGACTTTTCGGTGGTTTTTTTATGGAGTTTTGGCCTTCATTTACCTGATGAAGGACTTTCCGATTGTTCTTTTATCGAGTTTGGTCCTTCATAGACTGATGAAGAACTTTCCGACCGTTCTTTTATCCAGTTTGGTCCTTCATTGACCTGATGAAGGACTTTTCGACTGTTCTTTTATCGAGTTTTGGCCTTCATTGACCTGATGAAGGACTTTTCGATCGTTCTTTTATCGATTTTTGGTCCTTCATAGACCTAATGAAGGACTTTTCGACCGTTCTTTTATCGTGTTTTGGCCTTCATAGACCTGACTTCTAATGTCATTTATACAGAAAGCACTCAAAATGAAAGCCTTCACTCACGATGAGGATGCTTCCATAATTTTTTTCACATTTTTACTGGTTTAATCTCTGTCATTCTTTGATATCTATCTAAATCAATCGTATCACTTTCATTCGTAATAATTTTCACCTGATCTAACTCAGCAAACTTTGAAAAAGACACTTCTCCAAATTTCGTGTGGTCAGCTAAAATAAAGCTTTCTCTCGATAGGGATATCGCTCTTTCTTTTATTTGAGCTTCATCTGGATCAGGAGTCGTTAATCCTAACTCATAGTGGATGGCATTAGTCCCAATAAAGCACTTGTCAAATCGATAGTTTTTAATACTCTCATAGGCATCACGACCAATTGTCGCTTTTGTTACCTTCTTCACAAATCCACCAATAAAATATGTCGTAATACCCTCATCAAGTAGAGCATTTAAGTGGTCTGTTCCGTTTGTTACCACAACAATGTCTTTTTGTTTCAAGTAGCGAATCATTTGAAAAGTTGTTGTACCAGCATCAAGATAGATACACTCTCCATCCAACACAAGCTGTGCTGCATACTTGGCAATAAGCTCTTTTTCCTCTAAGTTTTGAGTTGTCTTCTCCAAAACACTTGGCTCAGATCTTTTCCTTTGTAATAAAGATGCACCGCCATGAACTCGCTTTAAATAATTTTGTTTTTCTAATTGATCAAGATCACGTCTTAATGTCGATTCTGAGGTTGAAGTTAGTTCAACGAGCTCTTGTAATTTTACATTTCCCTTTTCTTTTAATAGGTCTAATATGAGTTGGTGCCGTTCCGAGATAAGCAAGTTTTTTCCTCCTGATATATGTTTATATCCTATTATTTTATTATAAAGTTCAAGCAAACTAAAAGGAAAAAAAGCTTTTATTCCTAATACAAGGAATGAAAGCTTTCTTTTGCTACTTAAAGATTATGGATGTGTAAGAATACTTTTTATGCTTAAACTAGATTCGGTAACTTTGCTTTAAGGTAGTTAATGCTAATTTCAATACTTTCTAACGGAGTGCGACGGCTCACATCCTGCTCAACAACCCACCAATTGACTCCAACTTCTTCTCCAATGTTTAAAACGGCATCTAAGTTTACGCCACCAGTTCCAAGCTCAGCGAAAAACTGTTCTTCATCTTGTGTCATATCCTTTAAGTGGACAAGTGGTGTACGTCCTTTATAGCGTGTAAGCCAGTTTTCAGGCTTTTCACCAGCTTTTGTTAACCAATAGATATCTAATTCAGCCTTCACATTTTCTGAATTTGTATCATCAAAAATCGTTTCAAGTGCCATTCTACCGTCCTCTAAACGGTCAAGTTCAAAGTCATGATTATGATAGCAAAGCGTGATTCCTTCACTTCGGCAAGTTTCTCCAACTTGATCCAATAGAGTTATAAGCGATCTGTAGTCACCTTCACTACGTTGGTCAGGAAGTAAGTAAGGACAAACTATGTATTTACTTCCAAGTGTTTTTTGGTCTTCAATTACTTGAGATAAATTGTTTTCTAATTGTTCAAGTGGTACGTGGCTAGCTGCTGCCTGTAAGCCTAATTCATCTAGTAGTCCCCTTACTTCCTTTGCTGTTAATCCACCATATCCAGCAAATTCAACACCATCAAAGCCAAGTTCAGCTACTTTTTTTAGTGTACCTGCAAAATCCTTTTCACATTCTTCGCGTAATGTATACATTTGAACTGCAACTGGAATTGTTTTCAATGTTACTCCCTCATTTCCTAAATTATGATTTCTTCCTTTTACATGACGATCGTATTGAACGATTCAGCTTCTAATGTAAAGCTAAGTTTTTCTCCGTTTAGCTCTAGAACTAATTCTCGTTGTTCTTTAAATGGATTCGCCATGACAACCACTTTACTACCATCCGGATTTTGAAACGCTGTTGTGTTTCCTGTCCACGGACCAATTGTTTCGACTCGAACAGCACCCGGCTTTACAAAGTGTGAAAAATGCTTCATGACATAGTATTCAGGATTGTTTACTTTCTCTTTGGTTTCAGGATTAACGGTGATCATTGAGTTTTGCTCCCAACCCCACGTGCTTCTTCCCTTTGGTTGCAGGACCATATTCCAATAAATATACGCATTTGCTCCATTGACGAAGTAGTGGCGATATAGATTATGTACATAAAGGGCATATTCCCATGTATTCTTACCGTTTCCACATTCGTTTTCAGTTTGCATATATTTTAGTTCCGGATAGCTTTGAACAGTACGCTGAATAGCATATTTACCTGCCCATTGGTAGCCAACACCTTTTACATATTGATATGCATTAGAATCACTTAGAACAGTTTGCGCAAAAACATCATAATCTGAAGTTGTTTCATGCATTAATTCTTCCCATGGCTCTGGGGCATTGATCGTTCCAAGCCAAATTTCTGAATCGATTCTGTGTTCTTCAAAAGCCGGCCCTAAATAAGAACCGATAAATTCACGTAATTGTTCCCCTGTCCACTTACAAGATGGGAATTTTTGATCTGCCACCACTTCATTTTGTACATGAATTTGATGAATCTTAATGCCTTCTTCTTCGTAAGCTTGCACAAACTTCACAAAATACAAGGCATATGCCTTTAATACTTCAGGCTCAAAGCGAAGTGTTCCATAGTTATAGGCCTTTGGAAACTTCATCCAAGTTGGGGGACTCCATGGTGAAGCAAACAACTTAAACACTGGATTTCGTTTTAGAGCTTCTTTGATATAGGGAATTAAGTATTTTTTATCTCGTTCAATCGAGAAATGCTTCATCTCATAATCGTCTGCAGTCTCATTATGACTGTACCATTCAAGTGCGTAGTCACTGGCACCAATCGGAAGACGGCACATCGTAAATTGACATTCACCATCTGGAAGAAATAAAGCATCTAAAACACTGTTACGATCTTCCTCAGATAAAAGAGTGAGAGCTTCATAGCCAAGCTCATTAAAGCAGCCACCAAAGCCATCAATTACGCGGTTTTTTTCATCTGTAATAATTAAGTTAGGTTTCTTATCCTCATTTGTAACAGTATTTTTTTCCTGCCAATACTGGTCTCGTGTTGTCGATATCCAAGAATAGCTCATCATGTCCACCCTACTTTACTTCTAGTATTTTAAAATCCCAAGGCTTAATCGTGAGA
>JAPSLU010000009.1 GCA_031180405.1 Bacillus sp. (in: firmicutes)
TGGGATGTATTTTTGCATTGATCAAATCAATTAATCTTTCAATAATGACAGGTCGAACTCCAGAAAATCCCTTAAGTAAAGCATTGGCTCTGAGTACAATCATTGCTCTTGATACCTCTTCTGGAAAGGGGTCACCAACTCCACAAGCATGTGAGCGAATTAAGTGAAGTTGAAGGTCCTCAACATCACTTTTTTTAATAAAAACATCGCTGAATTTGCCGAACCCAGTCGTGATCCCATAAACAATTCTCCCGTCTTTTACGATTTTTTCAACCGCCTTCCTACTTTCCATTACTTTTTTCATGCTTTTTTCGGTATAGCCTACCCTCACTTGATCGAAAATGATTTTTCGTAAGGTTGAAAAGGTTAGGTTTTGGCCATTTAAATTAATCAATTGTCTCCCTCCAATCAGGACATAACAAAAGCGCCAGGCTGATCTCCTAGGGTAAATAAGACGATTTGAAATAGAAGGCGTTCTTTGCCTACAATTCCAACTCAAGGGATTAGGCATCTTACTTTTTTGCAAAAGATAAGACTGCTAAAGCTGGATGTCGCGCGCTTATTCATAGTTCAAGAATTTTATTTCCCCAATTAATACCAAAAGGGGCTATATCTATAAAATCAAATAATGATTTCAAGATATAGCCCCCTACTCACTAAGTGTTCACTATGGGCAATTATATATGGTTAATACCTAGACCAATTGTTTCATGTTCAGAACCTTTCACAGGTGCACCAATTGTTCCATAAAGCGATACTGCAATCCAGTCACCTTCCTGCACATGATCATATGGATTTCCTCGCAAAATTGCAAAAGATAATCCAACTGTTCTAAGCACAGAGCCTAATTGTACTTGACCTCTTGTCACACCGTGTAATGCTTCCATAATGGCATGATATAAGGCATGTGATTCACGATAAATATCGGATTCAATAATACCATTCTTTTTAGCAGCTGTTTCAATAGCAGCAACCACTTTATGTGCCTCCATTGAACCAACTCTACCGGTACAGCCTCTCCAATGATTATTAACGAGTTGTTTCAATTGTTCATCGCTATCTTCCGCAAGTAAGAGAAGAATGGCTTTCCTCCCGATCAAACGATCCTTACTTAATGCCATACTAAACAACTCTTTCATCTATTTTTTACTATTCACTACTAACTATTGTCTATAACCATTCTATGTGATGAAAACAAGGTTGATTACAATAATTTCCCCAAATTGTTTAAGAAAACAAAAAAGTTGTCATACTGTTTAGTAGGTTTTTAAATGAATACAATTAAAAGAGGTGTGAAAGATGACCATACAACGGACTTTTATTATGGTGAAGCCTGATGGTGTTAAGCGAGGTTTAATAGGAGAAATTGTTAAGCGTTTTGAACAGAAAGGATTTATTTTGCTAAATGCCGAGCTCATGACAATCGAACGATCAAAGGCAGAATATCATTACGAAGAGCACAAGGATAAGCCATTTTTTGGAGAATTAGTTGATTTTATCACATCTGCTCCTGTTTTTGCGATGGTATGGGAAGGTGAAAATATTATTGAAGTCTCCCGTACGATGATTGGCAAAACAAGTCCAGTCGAAGCTCAACCTGGAACAATCCGTGGTGACTTTGCTTTTAGGAAAGAGGAAAATGTGATTCATGGGTCTGATTCTATGGAAAGTGCTGAAAGAGAAATTGCGAATTTCTTTGATCCTTTACAACTTCGTTCTAATGAGAATAACTACAAAAACCGAAAATCAAGCTAATGATAAAATGTCTTTTATTTGTCTTGGTTACCTTACAGACTTAGACATTTTTTAGATTAAAGGTGATATATATGTTATGTCAGTCAAGTGATGAATTACATCAATATGTGGAAAAATCTCGAGAATGGACTGTTCAAGGTAAGGTTGCAGATTATATACCAGCCCTTGGACGGGCTAATCCTCATGACCTCTGTATTGCCATTCATTATCCTAATGGTAAATGCGTTTCAGCGGGAGATATAAAAAATAAATTTACATTGCAAAGTATATCAAAAGTGATTAGCTTGGCGTACGTCTTAATGGATAAGGGTAAAGACTTTGTGTTTGAACGTGTTGGTATGGAGCCTACAGGTGATCCATTTAATTCGATTGCAAAATTAGAAACAATGGCACCAGCAAAACCTCTGAACCCAATGATAAATGCTGGAGCTCTTGTTGTAACACACATGATTGCTGGAGAAACAATTGAAAAAAGGCTTGAGCGTTTATTATTCTTTGTGCGAGATTTAACTAATAACACAAATGTTACCTACAATAAAGAAGTCGCCCAATCAGAATATAAAACAGCTGATTTAAATCGTTCCTTAATCTATTTCTTAAAACAACATGGATTAATTAATGAAGATGCTGAAAGTTTACTTGATTTATATTCAAAACAATGCGCGATTGAAATGAATTGTTTAGATTTAGCTAGAATCGGTGCAGTTTTTGCAATGGATGGAGCAGACCCGCAGTCTGGAAAACAAATCATTCCTTCTGATATTGCACGCATATGCAAAACCTTTATGGTCACTTGCGGAATGTACAATGCATCTGGAGAATTTGCCATAAAAATTGGGATTCCTGGAAAAAGTGGTGTCTCTGGTGGTATCATGGGGGCGGTTCCCGGAAAATTCGGGATTGGAATATTTGGTCCCTCTTTAGATGAAAAAGGAAACAGCATTGCAGGAATTAAATTACTTGAATTGTTATCTAAAGATTACGAACTAAGTATGTTTTAATTCAAGGGAAAATTAGAGCCCACCAATTGGCTGGGCTTTTATTTTAAATGCATTAAATGGTCCTAGCTGACTTTGATGAAATAATCGATGTCGTCAATCCAACAAAGAGGATCGTAACACATGATAATAGGAACGTATCTCCTGATATTAAAAGCCCACCAAGCATAATCACGACAGTATCGATGAGAAAGATAAGGATTCCTACGTTAATACCAGTTTTCTCATATAAAAACTGAGCTAATAGATCGGTTCCTCCAGTACTTGTACCTATTCGAAGCATTAAGCCAATGCCTAGTCCAACAAAAATCCCACCAAAAATAGAACTTATCATTGGTGATAGGTGTATAAAACCTTCCATAGGCTTTAATAAGTCAATAAAAAAGCATGAAACAAACATACCATGTAAGCTATTATAGAAATATTTTCGGTAATAAATCCAAGCAAGTAAAAAGATCGGAATACTTAAGAAGATAATTATAAGTCCGGCTTTTACGCCTAATATATAATGCATAATTAAGCCAATTCCAATAATTCCACCATCTAATACTTTATAAGGTGTAAGAAATACATTAATCCCTATTGAAAGAAGAATACTACCAAAAATAATCATAATACCAACTCTCACATAATTCATGCGACTCCCCCAAA
Source organism: Bacillus sp. (in: firmicutes) (assembly GCA_031180405.1). GTDB lineage: Bacteria > Bacillota > Bacilli > Bacillales > Bacillaceae > Metabacillus. The sequence continues at coordinate 3,405 of JAPSLU010000009.1, forward strand.
AATAGGACATGTTTTACTTTATGTAGTAATCAGGAGAAATATTTGAAAATTGGATTATGTATGATAATTTTCGATTTTAAAGAAACTTGTTTCATAATATATAAATCTTAAAAAAATCTATAAATATAATAAATACTTATTTGTCTGAGGTTTCCCCTGCTTTTGGGAGTTCAGCAATTTAAGCTTTACTGATTAATTAAGTTTTTTAAATATATGAAATCACATATTTTGCAGATCTAACATCTGGAGTGATAATACTTAAGGTTTAGGTTAATTCTAGTTCTTTGAGTACCTCTTTATAGAATCCATCCACTTAACACCATCCCTATGTTCATTAGAAAATGAAGCAAAATAGCCGGATATATGCTGTTTGTTTTTAATACAATAAGAGCATAAACAACTCCTCCAATAGAAAACAGCAGACTGATGCTAAAAGGAATGCCTATTGATAAGTGGAGTAAACCAAAACCTAAACTTGTTAGTCCAATGGCATATCGATCTGTCGTGAGTTTACTCAGGGTTGACAATAAGATACCCCGCCAAAGCAATTCTTCACAGATGGAGTTGATAAGAGAAAACAGAATGCAAAATAATAAAATTGACTTTATATAAGAAGTACCTTGTTGGGCAATAAACGGCGTGAAGATTACGGTAGTTAAGAGTAAACCAATAATAAAAAACTTTAACAACTTTATCGTATGAAATGGAAGTTTTATTTGATTATTCCAATTGGGCTTGTTTTGAAAAAAGCTGATTTTTTTTTTATGGAAAAGATGAAGGATATATAAGCCAAAGATAAAGATGAATAGGGATAATCTGTTGAGTAGAATCCTTACTTCTCTGGATATATCCAAATCCATTAATTTGATATTAACGATTTGAAAAAGAAACAAACAACAGAGAAAAGTAAGAATGATAGATAGTAAAAAATGAAAATTTTGATTTTTTCTACTAAATATCAAAAAGGGAAAGAGTGTGATTAGGAGATAAGCTAGCCACCATTTATATGAGATCATAATGATTCCTAATAAAAATAAAATGGCTGATATGAATAAAAAAGGTTGGTTTAGAAGCATTTTGTTCCCCCTCTTAGAATAACGAGTAATAAGATATTTATCCACTTTTGAGATCCAAATACATCTTACCATATTAACCCATATTAAAGTATTAATCATACAGGGTAAAAAGGCCTTATTAGGGCTGATTTTCTCTAGGATAAAATTAGGGATATTAATGCTTATATTCTCTTTACATATAAGATTTTTTGATCTGTATTAAGTATTATTGGCTAGTTATTACGTACTGTTGACTTGACAAATAAATAAGGATGACGTATTTAGTCATCCTTAATAAATTATGGTTTTATATCAACTTCACATACTCTGATTTTAATTTCATTTCTCCGAACCTATTAATTTTGTCGTGATCCCCATCGACTAATTTGACTTACTAACGGAAAACCCGCTAATGAGTCTAAATAATCCAAAAGCTAGTATGAAAAATCCAAAGCAAGAGAGAAATCCGATAGGTGATAGAACCTTTATTAACGATAATCCAAGCATGCTTACTCCAACAAGTAAATAATGATGAACGGCATGCATTTTATAGGATTTTTGTTCAAGATGCCATGCACGAAAATATCCTTGTAAAAAACCTAACACCAATTGGATAAGTAACGCGATATATGGAAAAATTTCTAGTCGTTCATTTAAGAAATAAACAGAAAGGTAGACCATTCCCATTCCCGTGTAAACAAGGGAAATATAGGATCGATATTTGTTCTTTTTTGTTTGATAGACTCTATAACCCAGAGCAGCTGAAAATGAAAATCCTGCAAAAAGTAATGAGAATAATGTATAGGTTAAGGAGATTTCTTTTAGCCAAATAATATAATAAGGAAAAACAGCAACTTGTCCAACTGTAACAACAAGCGGTAAAAACCGATCCAACCTCTTTTTTATTTCCTCCCTCATCATTTCAAATAGTGCTCATAAAAAAGATTCTGGAAAACCATATTAGGGTCTCTTTCACTTTTTTCTTGTTGGAAGGTTTTCCAATTAGGGTAGGACGTTTGGAATTGTTCCTTTGTTTGATAAGGGTAATACGGAAGATAATAAGTACCATTGTGCTTGAGAGTTAGATCAGTCCACTTCTGAAGAAGTTCTTCTGCTTGTTTCATTTCTTTGTCCTTTACTCCATGTTGGATTAAAACCACAAGGCCAAGCGCATCCTCTTTTGCGTAATTTAAGCTTGTTATCTCGTCTTTAGCTGCATATCTAACTGTTATGTTATGAATCTTGAAGTCTTTATCATGATCGTCAGGTAACAATAATTTTTGTAAATCCAAAATGTACTCTTCGTATGAATGTAGTGGAACAAAAAATTCCTGTAAAACTTCAACCTTCCCTGGTTTTGTAAACTCCATGAAAGTTGATTCTGATCGCATTGCATTATTCCGTGTAATCTTTTCATTGTCTAGAGATTGAATATATTGTTTTTGAGTGTCCCAAAATAGATCTTCTAACCAACCACCCTGACGGCCTAAATTTAAGGCTAACTTGCTAATTTTCACTCCAGATTCTTTTTTTAATGGTGTTTTGCTATCTGTTTTTCCTGTATCTTGATAATTAATAACATACATTTCATCTAAAAACGATTTTGGAGCAACACTAATTCTTGCGTAATGCATCGCAATATGATCATTTTTAAGAAGGGAAGATAGATAGGATTCATACTCATCTGTAGCTATTTCTTCTGTTTTAATCGTATAGACATTATTGTCTGTCAATTCTAATGTAACATCAAGGATAATTCCAAATAATCCATAACCTCCAAATACATAGCGGAACCACTCTTCTTGATCATCTCGAGTAATTGTTTTGATTTCTCCCGTTGGGGTAAGGAATGTTATCTCCTTTACTGTTCCAGCCATTGAGCCGAAACGAATGTCACGTCCATGTCCATTAACAGATAAAGAGCCTCCGATTGTAAAAATAGACTGTGATTGTGTTACTTTTAATGCTAGTCCATAAGGAGAAATAGCTTCTTGTACATCTTCCCATGTTGCTCCGGCCTCTACTTTTACAGTTTTTTCATGTTTGTTTATTTCTATAATTTTATTCATAGTTTTCATGTCAACTATAATGCCATCTTTATAGTATGTATGACCACCTTGTGAATGCTGTAAACCGGCGATAGAAACTTTATCACCATGTTTATTTGCTTCCTGGACAATTTTTTGGATTTCATAACGATTTTTAGCTTCTTCGACACGCTTAATCTTTTCAGGTATAAGCCCTGTATAGTCTGTTGATAATAAATTTTGGTTTACCCCATATTTTCGTTTCTCAATTGGAATGTTCCACAAAGTAATACCAATAAACATACAAACTAATATACCGAGAAACCATGGTTTTTTTGAGATAGTCTTAATCGTATGCATATTCTCTCCCTAACATAGTTAATTGAAATTTCATACTTTGCCTAATCGGATGTGTTCTATTTGTTTTCCATTCCTTTTGGATACTTTCAAATCTTCAGCAGGATAAACTAAGTGCTTAAGACATTGAAAAACGTAGTGTATTTTTATGATTTGGTAGCCGTCGATAAGATGTTAGAGCCAGTAATTGCTTCTGTTCTTGATCAGCAAGTCCAACTTTTTAAATGGATTTAAAACGGTGTGTGCTGTTAAAAACTTAGTATTGTTTGTTATTTCCCATATTTGTGAGCAGTCATTTATTATGGATCACTAAAAATTTTGTAACGTAATTGATCCCATACACTTATGGTCATTCTCCTTTGCCAAGAACAAGGCTTCGTGCTTCGTAGAACAGCGTTTCAATTCAGTCTGCAGGGCTAATAATTATACTTTGTTTTTCTTCACACTGGTATCAATTGGGTGGTTTTTTTAAGGTTCTTAGATTTTCGTTCCAGATTGTCACTTGGTTTCTTCCCTGTGATTTTGAATGATATAATCCCATATCTGCCATATGAAAAACTTCTTCTAGTGAATGAGAGTGAAACGGATATTCGGAAACTCCCAAAGAAACCGTAATAGGTTTTCCGGTTGGACTACTAGTATTCTCTATACTTACTCGGATTTCTTCAGCCAAATTGTATGCATCCTGAGCTGTTGTATAGGGGAGAAACAAGATAAATTCTTCACCTCCGTAACGGAAGCAAAGGTCTGCTTTTCGTATCTTAGATTGAATGCTTTTTACTAAGAATCTTAAAACATTATCACCAACTTGATGTCCAAATGTATCATTAACCGATTTAAAATGATCAATATCAATGGCAATAATTGAACAGATGTCTGAACTGTTACCCCAAAGTTCCATCACTTCATTAAGTTTCCTGCGATTAGGAATATTTGTTAGTGAATCAGTTGTTGCTTCATATGTTAATTTAGTGTTTTTTTCTTGTATACCTTCAATCGCCATCATAACACTTTTTGTTAGTAAATCTGCTTCCAGATTCCAGTGCGAACGCACTTCAGGTATTGACACTTGTTTTCCAGAACCAAGTTGATTTACAAGGTTAGCTAGAGTGAAAAAAGGCTTTGCTAATTTTCGAGCTATGATAATTGAAAATACAAGTAATACAAGTAAAGGGAATAGGATGTACAGACATAACCTTACAATCCGCTGGAATAAGGACTCATAAATAAAACTTACGGGGGTTTGCTGTATAACTCCCCAACCTATATCTGGAACAATGGAATAAGCAGCCAACATTGGTACTCCAGCTTGGTTTGTTCCTTTTCCCATCCCACTTTCACCGTTCATGACTTTTTGAATGAAGGGGTTTGATTTCTTTTCTCCTATTAGTTTTTTATCAGGGTGAAACAAAATTTTCCCATTAGGCCCAACAACATAGTAATAAGATCCATGTTCATCAATTGAATCATTTCCTAAAATCTCATTGAGTATATTGGGCTCTTGTAAGTAAATCGTTCCGCCAATCATTCCTCGGTAATTTTTTTCATTATCATAAATCGGCTCTGTAAGATACACAATTAGCCTTCCTGTTGGTCCTATATAGGGTTCGGAGATGGTCGGTAACCTTGAATCAACAATTTCTTTTGTTCTACCTGAAGTTAGTATTTGACCTTTTAAGCCTACGCTAATGGGGGCAATATTTTTAATCTCCCCCTTTTCATCAATCCAGGAAAGTGAATTAAAATATCTGCTGTTTCTTCTTAAAAGTTCTAGATGTTCCTGTATATGTTTATCTGAAAGCTTATCATGGTCACGGAAGAATACAGCTGTTTCCTCCAAACTCATTCTCATTGATTTGAATAAGGAATCAACCGAGCTACTCATCTTGCTAGATTTAGAGTAGTTTGTCTCAAGATAAGCATCAATTAAGGAATGTTTTTCAAAATGATATGAAACGAATAAAAGTGTTGCGGTTGTTAAAATAACTGAACAAGCCACAAGGCTAGTTAGTAGCGTTGAAAGCTTTAACTTTCTATTTATATTAATCATATGTTCTCCATTAATAACGAATTGATTTTTTCTTCATTATAATCTTTCTTACAGAAAGAGTGTAGTTAGAAATCCTACTAGAGTTTTTAGTTGTATTTATGATTTAATGTAATACCTATAATCTCTTCAAAAAACAAGGTTCCTTAATGAATGGATGAATTAAATTTCAGGAATATTTCATTTTTTCTATACTTCATGTAAAATAGTATATTACTTATCCTCTACCTTCGTACTATTTAACATGCTAACATAGTAATTCACTAATTCTGGATATTCCTTAAGTCCAACATTACCTCTTTCACTAATTTTATAAACGCCTCGTTTCACCCGTTCAAACCAACCATAATAATTCTTTGTTAAGATCGATGGTGTCTTATTCCCTGTCCCTAACTGTATTAGCTTTTTTGGAGACAACTCTCCAATATGATCAAGGTAGCATGCTATTTGTATGCAATTCTCCTTGTATGCTGTCATGATTTTAGCCCGATTACTGCCACCAATATTATAATCAGCACTACGTCCTTTGATTTCATTGAGGATTGCTTCTCTTTTCCGTTTACTTTGATTCATGACCTTCTTACGCTGAAAAGCTGATGGGTGGAAAACGACCTCTGTTCTTTTTTGATTTCCAGTAAAAGAAACCATAATTAATCCCAGTTCTAGCCTACGTACTAAATGACAAACATCTGTCCATCGTTTTGAACGTTTGCTATAACTAGGCCTAGGCACAGCGATATACACTTGATTTGTAAGGCGTTGCCGTTTTGTTGCTTGAATTAAAAGATCAATACTAAGATTTAACTTTAACTCAATTACAATTAATTCATCGTTTTTGATTGCTACGATATCACAATCCTTCACTTCTCCATAAACTTCGTATCCTTCTTTGATGAAATATTTTTGGATAGGTTTATATAAATCTGCTTCTAGTATTTTTTTCTTATCTATCATTGATGCCACCATCCAAGTTTTGCTAGTAATGTATTTTACCTTATACAATATTATATAATGATCGAAAATTTAATAATATGGAAAATGAAAATGTTCTTAATACCATATAAACCATTAATGAGCCAGATAAGTAAAAATGACCTCAGGTTTGAGATCATTTATTTCAATAAGTTCCCTGCTTAATAGTAAGGATAATATGGGTAAGGATAATATGGGTAAGGATAACCATAACCAAAAGGGTATCCATAAGGATATGCTAAAGTGCTAGCCAACAATCCACCTAATACACCACCGACAAACGGACCTCCCCAAAACGGTCGATAAAAGCCAAAGGGTCTGTAAAATCCGAATGGTCGATAAGAGCCAACTCTCCCAAAAGGTCTCCCGAAAATTCGTGAGTCGTTAGGATCAATTACATCTTGTTGATATTGTTTTACTGCTGGTACTTTTAATTCTGATTGCATGTGAGCCACTCCTCCCTGTTTAACAGTATAAAGATATGCTAAATTTGGTTTAGACTCTTGGGTGTATACCCAGAAAAGGAAAATTATGCCTAAAAACATAAAACTAATCGTTAATCAACTCAAAAATAATACCATCAATTCATCATCAAAATACGTTCCTTCTACTTTTAAAGCTTTCTTCTCAATTCCGTACGTTTTAAAACCTAAAGAGTTATATAAATGTTTAGCTGAATAATTACTTGCTGTCACAGTAAGATAAATTTGTTCAATTTCAGGCAATGCTTTGGCTTGATTTATTAGTTCGTGCATTAGCTTTTTTCCTATTCCTGTGTTCCGAGCGCTTGGATGAACGTATACCGCAACGATCGTAGCTCGATGTTTAATTTTTATTTTTGTTTCGACTATTAATGTGGCAACTCCAATCAGGTCCTTTTCAATAAAAGCACCAAAGGTAAAAGATTGTTTGCCATTCAATCTTTCTTCTGTTTTTTGTATGGGCATATCTTTTTCCTCTTCAAAGCTTGAACTAAAGGCTTCAGGGTGGTTTTGTAAAGCCTCTATTCTTAGCCGTTGATATTTTTCGGCATCTTTACTTGCTAGAATTCGTATTTCCACCTGAATCACTCTCCATTGCTTTCGACAATTTTACATTGGAAAACATGTATCTATTCACCCTGTAGCATCTTTTATTAAATTTTTTTTATTCTTTATAAAAAAAGCTGTTTTCGTCTAGCAACAATCTTTGCAAAAACAGTCAAATAACAGTTCATCCCTTTTCTATTTCTCGAAATTCCATCTTGATAAATCCTGGCTTAAGTGAATCATATCCTTACAAGGGATCCCATTTTCAATGATATCCTCTGGATAATGGCGAGTAAAAAAGTCTTGATTCACTCCAATAATTCTAAATCCGCATTTTTGATAAAGCGCCAATTGTCCAATACTAGAATTACCAGTGCCTACTTCAATCGTTTTATAGCCATTGCTCTTTGCACGATTAATAGCATCTAAAACAAGTCTCTTTCCTAATCCTTTGCCATGAAATTGATCCCTAACGGAAATGTTTTTTAACTCTACTCTTTCTTTATTAATTGGCAGGAGTACATATACCCCAATTAAATGTTTTTGAATTTCAGCAATAAAGCACTCCCCTTCCTTTAAATAGTTTTTAACTAGATCTTCCGATGGATCTGCTTGTAATAGTAATTCGAATGGGGGCTGTTCATCGACTCTTAATTTTCTAATCTCCATGTGAGTCTCCTTACAATCTGGTTTTGTTTTTTGCATATAAAAAAACGCCAGTGCTGGCGAATGTACGTTTGTCTCTCTCCTAGTTTTAAACTACCTCCTAAAACCACCCTCTGAATGAATAATTTGACCTGTAATCCAATCAGCTTCTTCACTAATTAAGAACTTTATTGTTTTGGCGACATCTTTGGGAGTACCGATTCTACCGAAAGGGAACATAGGTAGCAAGTGTTTTTTTATTTCGTCTGTCATCCAACCAGTATCTGTTGGTCCAGGATTTATAGCATTCACTGTGATTCCTAATGGTGCTAATTCGGCTGCTAAAGTGACAGTTAAAGCATCAACAGCACCTTTTGTCGTTGCATAAGCTAACTCACCAGGCATTGCCCCTTGAAACTGTCCTGAAGTCAAATTCACAATTCTTCCACCACTTTTTTTCTTGAAAACCTTTGCGAAGTGGGAGCTTAATAGAGTTGTTGCCCGTATATTAACATAGTAGTGCTGATCTAATTCCTCGTCAGTTATAGTTGAAAAACAGTTATTTGTAGAATATGCTGCATTATTAATTAATATATCTGGTGTGCCTAGTTCTTCACAAACTCGATTGATTATCTGTTCTGAGGCATTTTTTTCCCTTAAATCAATCTCCATAGATTTGACTTTTACACCGAATTTACATAATTCATTTTTTAATAAAGTTGGCTCATTTTCTTCAACATTCCAAGGCATATCTTTGTCATAATTCATCCAATAAGTGAAAAAGATATGATAGCCTTCTTGAGCTAGTTCTTTTGAGATGGCAGCTCCAATCCCTTTTAAACGACTAACACCTGTTATGATTGCAATTTTATCTTTTAAATGTTTCAAATATTATCCCTCATTAATAAAAATATGGTATTTTGCACAATGGATTTTTTCCATTATTCATTTATGCTAGCCTCCTAGGCAACTCTCAAGCGAAAGAAGGAAAACAAAACTAAAAAAAATACTTGATATAATATTTTGATCCCATTCCATAGTGAAATAAAAGCAGGAGCCAGAAGTCCAAAAAAAATCATTTTTTTGTCATTCGTCAATGTGCATATCCCATGCTATTATCCCTTTATATTATAACAAATATTGGAAAAAAATTAATCGAAAAAAAGACGCTTTTCCATTTCGAAAAAGCGTCTGCACTTTAGTTAAAGTAAAAGTATGGTTTAAGATCCCATTTTTCTACGAGTATTACTCGTTTTTTTATGCTGCTGACTTTTCATCTTTTGATTTGTTCCAACACCACTTTGAGATTGTTTATTTGTTGAAAGTTTTTCTTTTTTCTTTGCTAGTTGTTGCTCCATTAATTCTTTTAGGCTTATTTTCTTTTTTTCATTTGAGTTCTGTTCGGTATTTGACATATTAATTTGCTCCTTTATTGAGGACAGAAATTTTTATTACCTATGTCCATTATAATAAATATTTGGCAATAAGAATAGTAATTGGAAAAAGTCAAAAAATACAGGTTCTTTTTATTCTGAATACTTCATTCATTTTTTATAAAAAAATCTATGAATTAATTCTTAAAAACGTAAGAGGAGGACAGACATATTTTAAAATGGTGCAATTTTACAGTTAGATTTTAAGATTCTTCAAGAGTAAATTTTCATTATACAGCCGATTTAATAAAATAATTAATACGGAATCACCATGTGTTTTGCATTCTTAACACATTATAGGATGGTTCAAAGGAGATTTTGTGAATTTGCTATTTCTTCAAAATCCCTAAAAATTCTTTCCAAGGTCCTACATCATCTCTATATCTTTCTGACATGATTCGAACAATTTGAGATAAATGGGTTAAGTCATGAACGACCCAGGTTGAAATTAGTTCTCTTACCTTGACTTTGCCGAATGTAGGATGAAATCCTGTTTTGTCCAAGTGAGAATCTGACAGAACGAGGGACTTCAGTTCTTTTAAATTTTTTGCTCTGATGTTTATAAAAATTAGCAATTTATCTTCGATTGTATTTTTGGACTGAGTTCTCAAGTGAGAAAAACGATCAAACTCTGGAAAAGGTTGAGTATCCCCTTCTTGAAGAATAAATTCTAATCTTGGCAGCCAATTATGCTTTTCACCTTCAATAAGATGCTCAATTACTTCGGTAACATTCCATGTCTCTTGCCCCTCATTACATTCTAACCAGTTCTTTGATAACCCAGTTAAAAAAACGGACATGGTTTGAGGTGTTCGCTCCAGAATTTCAATGGCTTCTTGTAATGTAAAGTTCATTTCAATACTCCTCCACGTTATTCAAAATCCCCTTCTTTATTTTACGAAACATTAAGAGGGTCAGGATTGTAAACTTCAAAAAATTAACTTGCTATTAGTTTCTGTGCAATTTTATGACCAATATAGACAAGTGCAATTGTGATTAAACCATAAGGTATTGAAGTTAATAAGTCTATCTGTTCAATTACGCCTTCATCTAGTAACCTATAAAACAAGTAAAGAGAGTAAGGTAGTGTAACAAAAACAGCTGTTCCTACTCCTAAAGCATATACACCTAAAAGTAACGATTGACCGATATGCATGAATACATGAATGAGTAACAGTAAATTAAAGCCGGTAAACATCGGATAATAATGATGCTCAACAGCAATATATGTTGCAATACTATATGTAATAAATTGAAAAAGTACAGGTAAAGCGAATTGTACAGCAGTTATATATGACATTTTATGAAACGTTTTTTTAAATGAGTCAGGTATTTTGTGTATAACAGTTGAATAGTTCTTTTTAAACCAAGCTTCTACAAAGAGGATTTCTTCAAAATCATGCAGTAAAAACGTAATTGGAAATAACCATAGAAGCGTAGGTAGACTAATATTATGATTTAACCATTCGAGCATGAAGTTTTTTCGTCCCTTCTCCTACTATGACATTTTGATATGCTAGTTTCCGCACAAGCAAAACAATAAATCTCAGCTTCTTTTACGACACCATCTAAAATCCGTCTATTCAATAAATGACTTTGTTACAAGATAGGCATACTCCTACTTTTTCAACCACTGAAAGTCCCCCTATTATAATTTAATTACCTCATACTGGACCAGTTCATCTTATTTTATATATTACTTTAATGTATAAGGATATGAAAAAAATATTAAATTTTACATTTGCTTCTAAAGATCTAACAATCTACCAGAATATTTATCTGATAGTTCTTTTTCACAAATAAACAAAGAGTTTGTCTTGCTATACCTCATTTTTGGCAAGCTGTTCTTGAGTAATTGAACCTTTGATTCGTATTATTTTTACAGAAACACAATAAAAGGAGTTAAAGCACTTTGGGCCATAACTCTCATCTCTAATAACGTATCTAATTTGAGGCTTTCTAAGAACCGTTTCTCACACCCCTCCAGAACAAGGAGTAAATCCACACATTTTTGATGAAAATCAAAGTGTTTTGTATCAATAGTAAGTGTTACAAATGAATCCCCTTATTAAGAAGGTATATTTGCCATCGAAAAGCTAAATTTATCGACAATCTATCCTAACTTCTTACTTAATTTCAAAGTCTGTGATACGCAATTGGATATCCTCAATAATTTTATTCGGTTTTTTGGAGGTTGCATCATAGAGATGACGCTTATTTGCTTCATCATTTTCAAGTTGATTTAGTAAAAGTAATGAGCGTTTGATTAAATATTTATCACCTCTGTATGTTAATCTTTTAACAAGAGCTTCTTCATCAGCACGTAACACGACATAATAAATTTTCACTTGTTCAACTAACAATTGTTCACAAAACCATTTAAGTTCATCTTCAACAACATAATCAATTACGATAGTTAACTTGTTAGCTAGAAAATTCTTTGTTAACAATAGGATGTTTTCCCAGACGATTGAAAGCTGTTCATTCCATGATGGTTGCTCTTCACCAATAAACATGGAATGAAGTTGATCCCCTTCTATTAAGACAACTCTCTCCATCCTTCGTACAAGGCCTTTCGTAACAGTTGATTTCCCTACACCACAAGGACCCGAAAAGATGTAAACTGCTTGGTTCTCCATGTAAAAATCCCCTTTTACCAACTAATCAATCTTGTCCATTGTCTCTTTATTATCTTCATGATTTTCAACAAGGTGTTTAAGCATTGATAATTTGTTATTCCAAAATTGCTCATAAAAGGAGAGCCAATCTTTTAATTCAACTAAAGGTTCTGGATGTAGACGATATAGTTTTACTCTCCCAATCTTTTTTCCACTAACCAGTTTTGCTTCTGAAAGAATATGTAAATGCTTTGCTACCGCGGTACGACTGATAGGGAAATGCGCTGTAATATCTGTTATGGCTAACTCCTTCTTAGCAAGTAACCGCAGTACCTCTCTTCTCGTTGGATCAGCTATAGCTTGAAATACATCATGCTTTGCTGCTGCCACTTAATCCTCAACGACCTTTCTAAGCTTTTCGTTTACAATACTTTCCCAGCCCTTGTCCATTCGTTCATGAATAACTGAGTTTTTTTCATTAGCCTTTTCTTGGATCTTGTCAGCCTCTTTCCAACCACCATGAATTAAAGTGAATTCTGTTTGCTCACCAAAATCTTGTAACAGAAATGAGACAACCCATCCTTCGGTATCCCAAGAAAAAACAATTTTATATGGTTCTTCTACTTCTAAAACTTTACAAGGTGAAGGTCCAAACGGTGATTGCAAATGAAATTCATGACCTACATTTGCTTCAAAATCATTTGGCATAAACCATTTTGAAATTCCCTCTGATGTTGACACAACTTCCCATACTTTATTAATTGGCGCATTAAAAATGATTGTTTTCTTAATTTCTTGAAGAATTTCCATTATTTGTGCTCCTTTTAATCAATATAAACAAAACCAATTGGTTTCATTTTTGCAATTATAACACCTTTTGGTTTCGTGTTTACATTATTCGTAGAATTATTTCGTCTTTATTCAAAAGCTTTCCCAATTAAAATAGTTACAATTAAATAGTTTTCTTTATAATTGTATAAATATGGATTTCTACTTAACCATAATTAATATTTATTAGACAAAACCATTGTACATAATTAATGACCGCATTTTTGGAAATAATACATAAAAAAGAAAAATGTGGTGTTTTTATGATGATGTTATTAGATCATATACATTCTCTATTACTACAATCTATTTCGTTAGAGCGGCTATTAGAAGAGGAAAAGCTCTTTTATAAAACGCTTCAATCTTATTGGTACGAGCATAATTACTTAACAATCAGGTGGTGGATATTAGTTTTATTAAGTGTATTGTCTCCTATCGTTTGGTTTAAAATGGTTGACAAGAAGAGAATTATAGAAATTACAACCTTTGGGATGTTCTACGGCATTATTGCGATTTTCCTAGACTCAATCGGCAGCAACGCTATGGTCTGGACATATCCTGTTCGAATTACACCATATTTATATCCGCAAATGTACCCTTATGACGTTGGGATCGTCATTATTCCTTTTATGCTTGTTTATCAAAAGGCGGGTGAACATTTCAAACGTTTTTTTATCCATACCGGGTTACTCGCAGCATCTGTTGCTTTTCTAGCAGAACCAACAATGGAATGGTTAAATATGTATAAAGAAATAACATGGAAAAACATCTATTCCTTTCCTATTTATTGGGTAATAGGGTTAATTTGTTGGTATATAGTCAAGGTATTAAAAAAGATTGAACGAAGACATTAGTTTAATTCACATATAAAAAGAAACAGCCTCGCAATTAGGAACTTGGAGACTGTTTCTATCAGAAATCATCAACGACAACGTCTTATTCTGTTAAAAAATGCTTTAACTCGTTTTTACTATGTTTCGATACTAGAATATAGAGTATATCACCAGATTTTATCTTTGTTTCCCCATGTGGTGTGACTAAATCCCCTTTTCGAATGATCGCATTAACGAGAACCTCTTTAGGAAAAGTTATATCTTTAAGTGGTTGGTCAATGATATGCTTTTGGTCATTAACCTCAACTTCTATGATCTCAGCATTCGCCTTTCCAATAGATACGAGTTCAAGTGAATGTGGTGCTTCGGTTTTTTTGGGACCATTTAAGCCTAATTTTTTAGCAATCCAAGTAATTGTTGAACCTTGAATAAGTGCTGATGTTAAGACAACAAAGAAAACAACATTGAAGATTAGCTGGCTATTCTCAATTCCCATTGTCATAGGAAATGTTGCAAGTACAATTGGAACTGCCCCTTTTAATCCAGCCCACGATAAAAATACTTTTTCATTCAGACTAAATCGCATTTTTATTGTTGAGAGAAAGACAGCAACTGGGCGAGCGATGAAAATTAAGATGATAGAAAGTAGCAGCCCTTTGAAGATAAGATCAAATGAAAGGAATTGTGATGGAAAAACCAACAACCCTAGGATGATAAACATCAGTATTTGCATCATCCATGCAAAACCTTCATTAAACCTAAAAATCGAGTGACGATAGGTTAAATCATGGTTACCAATGACAATTGCAGCTATATAGACAGCCAATAGACCACTTGCATTGATTAAATCAGTTAAACTATATGTGAGTAGAGAAAAAGCAAGTGCAAAAATAGGATAAAGTCCGCTGGAATCTAAATTTATTTTATTAATTGCATAACTTGCAAATCGACCAAATACATATCCAAGACCTAAGCCAATTCCCATTTGCCAAATAAAGGTTCCAACTAATAATATATACGAAGTTGAATCATTAGTAAGAAGCTCAATAAGTGATAAGGTTAAGAATACCGCCATCGGATCATTTGTTCCCGACTCTGCTTCAAGTGTTGAACTAAGCCTTTCATTTATGTTCTGTCCTTTTAAAACTGCGAAAATAGCGGCAGCGTCTGTAGAACCAACAATAGCACCAAATAAAAATCCTTCTAGCCAAGACACATCAAAAATTAATTTAGCAGCTACAGCTACAACTATCGTTGTAAGTAAAACACCTAGAGTTGCAAGTGATAGAGATGGGACAGCCACAGCTTTAACAGATGACCACTTTGTTTGTAATCCGCCCTCAAATAAAATCACAACAAGCGCAAAAATTCCAATTAATTGAGCAAGCTTAGGATTATCGAAATAAATAAGTCCTAAAACATCACTTCCCATAATTATCCCTACACCCATAAATAATACGAGTGCCGGGACGCCAAGCCTTGAAGAAAACTTAGTTGTTAGCACACCCATAATGAGTAAAAATGCTGTAAAAAAAATAAAGTAATCTATTTCAATATTTTCTAACATCTCTTACCTCCTCCGCCCTTTATAGAAAATCTATAGGTTAACATCAATCTTTACCTCATATTCTCCTTTTTCAATTCCTATATACCTAAGAGTTTCTGCACGTGTTGAATGATTAAAAATATCCTGCAGTAATGAAACAGCAATACCTTTCCGGTAGGCATGATATCCAAAGGTTTTCCGTAAAGTATGTGTTCCAATCTTTTCAGACATTCCCACATCACGTGCTACATTATGGATAATACGATATGCTTGTTGTCTAGTAATGGGCTGATTATTTTTTTTTGATTTAAAAAGATAATCTTCCTCATGTAGATTAGCTGCTTTTAAATAATCAAGTAATGCTGTTTTAACCTTATTATTTATATAAAATTTTTTATTAGATAAAGGACTTTTTGATTCAATCAATACATAGTACTCCTTGATTTGTTGGCCATCAATTACATCGCTTACTTTAATTTTTAATAAATGGCTAACAAGAAGTCCTGTATTAATTCCAAAGACAAATAACAAGTAATCTCTATGAGATTTTGCTTTTAGGATTTTTTTTATATCTTCGATGGTTTTGATATCCTTAATCGCTTCAACATATTCCACCAAATCACCCTTATTAAAGTTACTTAATATTATTTTAACATATATTATGTAACATAACTTTTTATATGCTCATGATTTAATAGAAAAAGGATAACCCAATTAAACGTTGAATTATCCTCTAGGAATGTTTTTCAGTTTTTGTAACCTGCATCCGTTTTAATCATAACCATTGTAATTTCCGTACTTATTTTTAAGGTAATCATGAGAAATGATACAATTGCCAAAGTAAGTCCATTTAATAAGTTAGGTTTACCAAAGGTATTCAAAAATCAATAAAGCTGTTAAGGCTGTTATGAGATGCCCTCCAAATATTTGTCTGGGTGTGAAAAAGCTAGTAAATGGGCTGCAAAGACTTATAAACAACTACTTGGATACCCTATATTACGGCTCCAAAAGTTAGAGGATAATGGTGATTAGACTCCCGCTTGCTGATATTAAGCTATCCCCGATCTTCACCTTTGTGTGTCTTTGTTTAATTCCTCTCATTTTCATTAAATATGAATTCAAAAATATATGTATGTTTTGGTTATCCTTTTTAAATGTTTTCTCAACATTTATTTCTAAATCCCTTTACGTTGAGTTTTTCAAGAAGTATGTAAGCTATACTTCCGTAAAACTTATTGCAAAGGAAATTTTCCTATTATTTCATAGGATTTTTGATAAGTCGTTTTTAAATACTCCTACAAATGATCTTTTAATTTATGAAAATTATGACTGAAAATGTCGGATGAATAGTAGTTTAAAGTATTATGATTTGTTGTTAAAATAATAATTGTGTCGAGTTGAGGTGGGATAGCGATCCTGTCTTCACCTTAAGTTGAATTCTGTTTTTTACAATAACAGTTGGTTTAATAGTAGTGATCCTGCTTAAAGCTAACCGTCATTCTACTTAAATCATGCTATTTTTTGCATGGTTAAGTTCGTATTGGCGGTTTTTTATTTTTAAGAGACAAAAGAAGGATCTTATTTGAATAGAGCTTCACGAAATTATAGGGATGAGGAGGAGAAATGATGGCAATTAACCAAACAAAAACATTATGTTCAGAAACGGTGTTATATAAAGGAATAAAGTGCAAGGTCATTTATGATTATGGGAATGGTAATTATGAAATTTTATTTGGAGAGCAGATAGTATTAGTTCATGAAGATGATATACAATTGCCTATTTGAGTATTAATTAAGCAAGGGTAACTTATGAGTTAAAATATTGATAAAGCAACTACGGGTCTTTTAATAATAATTAACACGTTTTACCTAATCGGCGTATACGCTCAAAAATCTGTTGGCGATGGTCCATGTTTCAACCTTTCTTCAGTCCAATCTGCATACCCTTCTGGAGAAAGGTTGAGATTTAAATACCAATCATAAATACCTGGCTTAGTACATAATCGAACGAAAGTTTTACGGTCTGTACGTTAAGTTTCTGACGCAAACCAATGCTAGGTTGATATGCATGAGGTGTCCTATCTATGAATTGTTCTACACCAAGATTAATCCACACACCTTCGAATTTGATTTGGATAACGGTGGCGATACTTGATTTTCCAGGTTCGGGGATACCATTTAGTGTGATGGCATTACCTAATTTATCTAAATATACACCTCCTAGATATCTTTTTTTATTAAGGCTATGTTATTGAATGATATTCATTTAAAAGAAAGGAACTCCTAATTTACAGGAGTTCCTAAATTACTTTCTGATGGTAGGTATACTAGAATTGTAAGTTTGTAACATTGTTTTTGTTAAATATATAAAATAATATTTTCCTGTCTTTACTAATCCTCCGAAAACATAATTTCATTAACACCTTGAAAAAAAGCAACCCAAAATGGCATGAACTTCCTAACTCTGGTGTATAGAACTTTGTTTGATAGTAACACAACATATTATTATAAATGAACAATACAAGACAATAATTTTCAACATAATCCCTACATTTTTAAACTAACTCGTTTCTACGATTTAGAATTCTATACAAAATAAAACAGCACAATGAGCATAAAACAGCCAATAATGCGATAAATCCATATCCGGCCTGTAAGCCAATAAGTTCATTTTCACCATTACTAAGGAATTTAGATACGAAATCAATAATAAACCCAATCATGAGATTTCCAACCACACTTGCAATTCCCATCAAGGTCACAGTAAACGTAATAGCTGTTCCAGTGCCTTTCGGATATCGTTTTGCTAGAAGTGCCATAACAGTTGGATAAATTAACGCAATACCGATTCCAGAAATGGCAAATAAGATTGCCCCCTGTTCTCCAATTATGATAGCTGCGAAGCTGCAGATCCCTGAAAATGCTGAAAAAAACATGATTGATCGAGTAAATCCTATTTTATCCGTAATTGGTCCAAGGACTAGTCGTGAAAGCATAAAAAACAGGAAAAACATTGATAACATATTTGATGCATCTTTTAGTTCCCATTGATAAGCCTTCACTAAGTAATTGATTAACCAACCTCCAACAGCAAGCTCTGAAACAACCCCAAAAGATAGAATGGCAACGATTATCCAAGCTATCTTGTCCTTCAGGAGAGATTTGTACGATAGCGTAGAGGATTCTTCAACATTCTCTTTTGGAAATTTCCCTATTAATGAGGGAATAATTGGCAGTATTGAAAAACACAAAATAAACAAATACATACCACGCCAACCGAATTGTTCTCCGCCTAACCCATTCCAGCCCATAATTGAAGCTGCCATAATAGGAGCAACTGTCGAGCTTAACCCATAAAAAAAGTGAGAAAGATTCATCATTGTCCCAGTATTTTTAGTGAAAATTTGGGCTGCCATAATTCCTAATCCAATTTCAAGCATACCGTTTCCAATATATAAAAAGAAGAAGGATGCAGACAAAGAAGGAAACGTTGTGGAAAAAAAGATAAAAAATCCAGCTAAAGCCATTGATAAAAAAGCAGCAATTCCTGTCCACTTTAATCCAATTTTTTGGCAAAGTGTTGAGGTGAAAAAACAGGCTAATAAATAACCTAGTGAATTTAAAGCCAAAAGTACACCTAGATTAGTTTGACTTAATTGGAAATCACTTTGAATTACAGGAATAGCTGGACCTCTTACGTTTTCAGAAAATCCAAAGATTAAAAAACCACCAAAGACAATCAACAGCATTATATAATAGTTATATTTAGGATTTCGTGTTGCAGCTTTAAGTGGGGGGTGCTTGTATTCTAGATCATTCATATGTATTGCCCTTCTTTCTAAGATAGATAAAACCTTTATCTGATAGTAGAATCTATACTTATTAAATAAATCGCTCTAATTTCATCTTCAATTTTCACATAAATATCATACTGGGTATGCTTATACTGTTTTGATGGGACTTGTACTTTGTATGGAATCCCTGACAATTTTAACATAGTAATTAAATTAGAATATTCATCCTGCTCCAAACATGAAGATATTAGTTTCCACTTTCTATTTTGATAAGAACGAATAAGTGAATATATAACAAATAGTAACGAAAGAACGGCAATTACCTCATACAAAGGATTCCCTCCTCGATTGTCTTGGTTAATTCACTATATTTATCGAATGGCTCATTCATGTTTGTTACTTTAGTTCCACAAAAATAGATCCTTATCCTGCTGCCGCTCCATGTTATTTTTGACGTTGTGTTTTAACAGTTTTTAAGATTTCATATAAATGATTATTAAATCTCTACACAATATAAATATAGAAACTACCTAAATAGGGAGTTTCTATATAAATCAATCCAAAATCTCATATCAAAGTTAGAATATTGCTAACATTATTTAGCCGTTTTTTCTCTTGAAGAGCTCTAATAGAAAAAAAGCTTATAAGAATGATAGGTGTAGGAAGCAATTTACGAAACAACATGATAAAACCACCTATAGCAAGGAAACTAGTCTTGTCATAGCTTTCGATAAACGATAAGTGGATTGTAACTCAGAATCGGAACTACTCATTGAAAGCTGATTTCTTGGAAATGTGTTCGCTATGGTAATTTTGATAATACCAACGTAAAATGAATAAGATGTACATATTAGTTCTTATTACAGTTGAATGAAGGAGTAAACAAAAATGTAGCATAGCTAAAAGAAAGTGATAAGAAAAAGATTGATCTAACGTTTTAATACCTTAGGTAAAAATGAAAATTTGACTGTTAACGAAACACATCATTAGAGAAAAGAATTTCTATTCATCCATTTGTTGCATCTATAAAATCTATATTTTTCATGTTTACTAAAAGCTGATAAAGATAGGTAAGAAGGTTAATAAAATAATGCTGGTCTTTCATCGGATAGGGTTTTTAATAATTCATTTATAGACAAGCAAAGCAGCTCCAGTTATTAATATTTAAGTAATTGTATAACTGCTTAAATTATACCCAAATGGATGAATTTGTCAATGAACTTCTTTACACTAATTAAACCCTGTATTGCTTCTAATGGCTATATTTTTTATTGTTTAATGATGTTCATGCTATAAAAAAAAGCAGTCCTTATTTTGATACAAGGACTGCTTTTGTATAAATTGATCTATTCACTTTAGGAAATATTAATCATCACCTTTATTCTTACCGTTCCCTTTTCCTTTCTGTCCCTTTTCTCTATTTTTCTCAGCTTTTTCGCGACGCTTTTCTTCTGCTTCCTTTTCTCTTTCTTTAGCATCGTCATTGTCATCTTCTTTTCTCTCTCTCACTTTTTCAGCTTCTTTTTCCTCAGCTTCATGATGTACCTGTCCTTTTTTGATACTACTAGCTATTAGGGATAGGTCAAAGGATTTTTTGGTTAATTCTGATGTGGATTTAGAAACAATTTCTTTAAATATAACTGTCGCGGTTTGACTGCTCGATCCTGATAAATAATGGCTTTCATCAGGTTTATCGTAGCCTAACCACACTGCACCGACCAATTGAGGTGTAATCCCAATAAACCAGTGATCATTCGAACCACCTTCACTTGGAAAAGGAAGCTCGGTTGTACCCGTTTTTCCTGCTAGTTCTATTCCATCCAATTGCGCTCTTTCCCCTGTTCCTTGTTCTACAACTCCATTTAGTAGATAGGTCATTTTTTGGGCAATTTCTGGTTCTGTCACTCGTTTAGCTTTATTTTGCCATTCTCCAGTTAGTTCTCCATTTGCATCTTCAATCTTTTGAATGGAATGGGCTTCAACCATTAGGCCGTTATTCGGAAAAACAGAAAATGCTTGTGCCATTAACAATGGTGATGTCCCTTTTGACATTCCACCTAAGGCGAGTCCTAACGAATGGTCTTCCTTTTGTAATGGAATGCCAAATCGTTCGACAGCTTGGACCCCATTTTCTAAGCCTATTTCATTTAATAACCATACGGCCGGAATATTATAGGAATGTGCTACCGCATCATACATCGTTGTTCGTCCCCGAAATTGATGATCATAATTTTCAGGCTGATATCCATCTTCAAAAGTAAGAGGTTCATCTATTAACAGATCAGATGGTTCATATCCTTGCTCTAATGCAGGAGTGTAAACGGCTAAAGGTTTCATCGTTGAACCAGGTTGTCGAACTAATTGGCTTGCATGATTAAATCCTCGAAACGTATGCTGACCTCTCCCTCCTACTAACGCCTGTATACCACCTGTTGAAGGGTTAATAAACACTCCACCACTTTGAATGATTTGATCAGGCTGACTCTTTGGAAAAAGTTCTTCTGATTTATAAACAGCTTCAGCAGCATTTTGAATGACCGGATTTAATTCTGTATAAATATGAAGTCCACCCGACAGTACTTCGTTTTCTGTTAATCCATATTTATTAATTGCTTCTTCTATAATATAGTCCACATAATACGGGTATTTTCCTTTATATTCGTCTTCGATCTTCCTGCCTTCTAGAACAATTTGTTGAGCTTTTGCATTTTTTACTTCTTCTTTACTAATGTATCCCTCTTTTTCCATTAGTGATAAAACGATATTTCTGCGTTGTATCGATTTATCCATATCTTTAATAGGAGATAATAATGATGGAGCCTTAATTAACCCTGCCAGCATAGCGGATTCAGCTAATGTTAACTTTTCAACATCTTTTCCAAAATAGGTTTGTGCTGCCCTTTGTATCCCCCAAGCTCCTTCCCCAAAATAAATCTGGTTTAAATAGCGTTCCATAATCTCACCTTTTGTGTAGGTGCGTTCAATCTTTTTCGTCAGAACTAATTCTTTCATTTTACGTGTGAAGGTACGTTCATGAGAGAGGAATACATTTTTGGCAAGCTGTTGCGTTATTGTACTTCCTCCTGCAACGATCTCACCATTAATAAGGTTTTTGAAACTCGCTTTTATGATGGCAAAATAATTAATACCATTGTGTTTGTAAAAACGTTGATCCTCAGTTGCTACCACAGCTTGTATCATTACTTCAGGTATTTGGTCTAGGGAAACCCCTTCTATACTTGAGTTTGACAGTTTACTTGCCATCTCTCCTCGTTGATCATAAATAATTGTTTGTTGTGGGGCAGGTTTTTCTAATTTACCTACGTCACTTGTCCAGATGAAAATATTTAGGATGAAAATTCCAAATAAGCACATAAGAATGAGTGCGGCTAGAATCTTGATCATTAGATTTTTTGAAAAAAACCAATTTTTAATAGATGATTTATTTTGCTTCCTTCTTTCGATTCTTCCCAAATCTTGTCCCACCTTCTAAGCTGTTAAACTCTAGTTTGTTTTATGTATTGGTTAATTGTTAATCATGTTATATTTTTCGTCAACATGTCATAAGTCTTATCATTCTCATAAGAAATTAGACTTATCTTTTAAAACAAAAGAGTCTAGAGTAATTTTCTTCTCTAGACTCTATATTTCACCTTACAGTAAACGCATTCAGTTTTATCTTATTTAACACAACAGACTAAAAACATTAAGCATTCATGACAGTTCAGAAAACTGTTCTTTAATGAGCTTAAGTGATTCAACTAATCCTGGTAGTTTATCGAAGTTTTCTGCTTCACTTTTTAGTAGGATTTCATTAATCCGAGACTGTAGAAACTCCTCAACCAACTCAATCGTTTGTTGATGAATCATAGTTCACACCCCTAGATGAAGTTCCTGTATTATATTCTGAAACATGATACTTGTTGCCAATTATTTTATTTTTTTCAAAATAGCGTCTTTTCGATAAATATATTACTTAATATAGTGGATAATGAAAAAAGGAGCTATTTTTCTCTCAAAATAACTCCTCTGCTCAAATGATTACTTTACTTCAATTACAAAAGGGTAAGCTGTCACTTTACCATCCACTTGGAATTCCGCCCAAATTTTATAAGTACCTGGCTTTGAAAATTGCGTTTCAAATACAGGTTTTTCTCCTTCAAGTGGATGAACATGTAAGTATTGTTTAGCATCTTCATCCAAAATCACCACATGTCCCATTGCACCTAAATATGGCTCTAATTTAGCACCATGAACATCAAATGTTAATGTAACTGCCTGATTAGTAACTAATGGTGTTGTTGTCATTGTTACAGTATTTCCATCAATGGTTTGTTCAAAGTTTTCATCCACTTCTAAAGAACCGTGTACATGCTCATTAATAGTAGGGTTACCAACTGTAAAAGCTATCGGTTGTACTTCATACTCTAAGTTCGTTGGCTTTATATCAACAAATGCTTTGTAAGCTCCTTCTTCCAGCTTATTATCTACTTCGAATTGTCCAGGTCCTGTTTCTTCAGGGTGTAGGTGAAAAAATTGATCTAAATGATTATCCACGACGATTAAGTGAAGAAGCTTTTCATGATTCACTTCTAAATCCGTGACTGGATTTCCAGAAAGATCTTCAAGAGTTAAATAAATTTTATTTTTATCTTCTTTCACTGTTATTTGAACTTGATTTTCTTCTTTAACCTCATCACCATGCATATGTTCGTCTTCCGGATCTGTCTCATGTGAAGTGTGACTTTCTGTGATTTCCTCTGTTTCCTTGGCATCTGTATTATGCTCACTTCCATGTTCACTCGCTGTATGATCTTCTAAATAAAGCGCATCAAAGGTATAGTAACCGACAATTACTATTGCTAAGTAGATTATGCTTGAAATTATCCATTTTTTCATGGTTTGATTCTCCTTTATCTATAGTTTCACTCTTTGTAATCGAAGTGCATTTAAGACAACAGAGACTGAACTGAATGCCATTGCTGCACCAGCTAACCATGGTGCTAATAAACCGATTGCTGCAATAGGAATTCCAAGTGAGTTGTAAGCGAACGCCCAGAATAGGTTTTGTTTAATATTTCGAATGGTCTTTTTGCTTATAAAGATGGCGTCGGCAATACTGTTTAGATCTCCTCGAATGAGGGTGATATCAGCAGCTTCCATCGCAACATCTGTACCTGTTCCTATCGCCATTCCAATATCAGCAATGGCTAATGCGGGTGCATCATTAATTCCATCACCGACCATTGCAACAATTTTGCCGTTCTGCTGCAGGTTTTTCACTTCTTCTGCTTTTCCTTCAGGGAGAACCTCTGCTACAACTTGATCTATTCCAGCTTCACTTGCAATTGCTTTTGCCGTGCGCTCATTGTCACCAGTAATCATAATGACTTCTAATCCCATATCTTTTAAACGTTTGACAGCTTCTTTTGATGTATCTTTGATTGTATCTGCAACAGCAACCAAGCCAGCATATTGGTTGTCAATTGCAATTAACATCGCTGTTTTTCCGTTTTCCTCAAGCTTCTCCATTATGTGTAGTGCCTGTGAGACTGTAATCATATGTTTTTGCATTAATTTTCTCGTACCTGCTAAGATTAATTGACCGTTCACTTTTGCTTTAATACCGTAGCCTGGAATAGCTTCAAATTCCTCTACGTCTGTAAGCTGAATGTTCCTCTGTAAGATTCCGGTTACAATTGCCTGTGCAAGTGGATGTTCAGATTGCTTTTCTGCTGAACCAACTACTTGTAAAAATTGGTTTTCATCGAATCCTTTTGCTACAATAACGTCTGTTAATACCGGGGCACCATTTGTCACAGTTCCTGTTTTATCTAAAAGAATCGTTGTTAAACGATGAGTACGCTCTAAATGTTCTCCACCTTTAAATAATACACCAAATTCAGCTGCTCTTCCTGATCCAGCCATAATGGAAGTTGGTGTTGCGAGTCCTAGTGCACATGGACATGCAATAACTAGGATGGCAATCATTTTTTCCAATGCTTCTGCAAAGTTACCAGGTGCTATCCATATAAACCATACTAGAAACGTGATGAACGCTATCCCAACAACAATCGGAACAAAAATTCCCGAAATATGATCAGCTAATCGTTGGATCGGTGCCTTTGAACCTTGTGCTTCTTCAACAACTTTAATGATTTGCGCGAGTGCTGTGTCACGACCAACTTTCTTAGCTTTAACTTTTAACACACCATTTTTATTTATAGTTGCCCCAATAACTGAGTCTCCAACAGATTTGTCAACTGGAACACTTTCTCCTGTTAGCATTGATTCATCTAGTGCTGAGCGCCCCTCGATTATTTCACCATCGACTGGGATTTTTTCACCAGGCTTTACAATGAAAATGTCCCCAACAATTACGTCTTCAAGAGGTGTCTCTTGTTCTACCCCATTTCGTATTATAGTTGCTGTTTTGGCTTGTAATCCCATTAATTTTTTTATCGCATCAGATGAACGACCTTTAGCTCGAACTTCAAATAATTTGCCTAATATGATTAATGTTATAAGGATAGCACTTGTTTCATAATAAAGCTCTACCATCTGCCCGTTTGAACCAATTGACGCAATAGATAAAAATAAACTGTAAAAATATGCAGCAGAAGTACCTAATGCAACAAGAACATCCATATTGGCACTTTTATTTCGAAGTGCTTTATAAGCACCTTCATAAAACTGTTTACCTACAATAAATTGTACAGGTGTAGCTAAAGCCAACTGTACCCATGGATTCATAAACAACTCAGGAAGATAAATAAATGATGTGAAAGTAAAGTGACTCACCATTGCCCAAAGTAAAGGAAATGAAAGGATCAATGAAAATAGAAACTTACCTTGTTGCGCTTGCAACTCTTTCGCTTTTAGGTCTTCTACTTCTTCTTTTTGATCATCTTTTAAGCTAGCTTGATATCCTAGTTTCTCGACTCGTTTAATCAAGTCTGAAGGATTGACTTGTGAAGGGGTATATTCAACAGTTGCACTTTCTAAAGTCAGGTTTACAGAAGCTTTTGTTACACCTTCTAGTTTATTTAACCCTTTTTCAATTCTCGTCGCACAAGCTGCACAAGTCATGCCGATTATATTTAGTTCCGCTTTTTCACTACTTACATGGTAGCCTAAATCATTAATTTTCTTTTTGACATCATCTATATTTGTCACACTCGGGTTGTATTTAATCGAGGTTCTTTCTAAAGCAAAATTGACGTTTGCGTCTTCAACGCCTTCAACTTTTTTTAATCCTTTTTCAATTCGAACGGCACATGCTGCACAAGTCATTCCCGTAATTGGAAGTACAGCTTCTTTTGTTTGTTCTGACATTTCGAATGCCTCCCTATACCCCGTAGTGGTATATTTTTGTTCTAAATGAAACGTGCCAATGATTATAGCACGTTTCATTCCTTAAACCTATTAAAGTGATTTTACGCTACATCGTATCCTTGTTCATCAATTGTTTCCTTTATCACATCAAGAGAAACGACATTTTCATTAAATTCAACATCCACTTTACCTTCAGATAAATGGACCTTAACTTTTGCAACTCCATCCAGCTTTCCTACATTTCCCTCAATCGCATTAACACAGTGCCCGCAAGACATTCCACTTACTGATAATGTTACTTTTTCCATTTTCACTTCTCCTTAACGGTTATTTTTTCATTAATCTTTGGATGGTAACAAGAAGTTCATCGACAATTTCTAAGTCACCATCTTGAATTCTTTCCGTAACGCAACTTTTCAAATGTGCTTCAAGTAAGACCTTTGAAAAGCTATTTAAGGCTGATTGAACAGCAGAGATCTGTGTAATAACGTCGTCGCAATACGTATCCTTTTCAATTAGACCCTTGATCCCGCGAATTTGACCCTCGACTCTATTTAACCGACTAATTAAGGCTTTTTTAACCTTATCTGAATGATGACTTTGCCTTTCAGAGTGGTTGGTATTACAATGTTCAATTTCTAATTGCTGTTCTTCAAACATCTTCATAACCTCCTCTTACATATAATTTACCATACCCCCCCACCCTATGTAAAGTTCTTTTTGGAAAATATTTGAGATTTAAAATGTAAGTAACGGTTTCACCTTTTACTTGTCAAGTAACAGATATTATAAACTGTTACAAGCACCCAAACAGATGTCACCTCATATGATGAGTAACCATATTTAGGGGTGATATCGTGAAAAGATGGTTAAAGACGTTAATTTTAACGTACCTTTCCCTATTGTTTTTTGGTAGCTTTTTAGCGGTCGGTGGATTGTGGACAGGTGCACTTGAAAATTCTTTTCCCGTCATTTCAGAAATTGAGATCTTTTTGTATTATTTTTTTGCTGGATCAATTGGTGGCTCCCTACGTCATCTTTACATGTTCTGCTCTCATTATATGAAGGGTGAGTTAACAGATTATAGAGAATGGATTATGTATATTTTTTATCCAATCTTTGCCACAGGAACAGCCGTTATCGCGGTAACTTTGATACAAAGTGGCATCTTCTTAATAGAATTTATTGATTACAAAGATACTCCATTAGCTCAAATCAGTATTGCCTTTTTTGTCGGGTTTGGTTTTAACAGGTTTTTAAACAAATTAAATGCCGTCTCGAAAAACTTGTTTCAAAGTAATAAGAAAAACAATGGTAATGATGAATAAAAACGGGAGTGCCATGTTAAGTGTCAGACCGGCATGTTGTGAGCTTATTCACAGTTCAAGAATTATTAAATATCCATGTAATTAAATTAAAAAAGGATGACTCTTAGGCTTTTGCCTACCTGAGTCATCCTTTTTATATTTCTCATATGTAAAACCGTGCACCTCTTATTGTTATGGTCACATAAGTGTTACTAATGTAGCCAGCTCAATCAGGGCTACCCTGCGGCACACAGACGAATCTACTTATGGCTGCTCCCTTCCAGGCCTGACCAGTTTCATAGATGTCTGTTGCGCGGACCCCAATGGTCATCACCGCTTACATAAGGCAAACCTTACATGAACCATACCGCTAAAGAGGAATTTGACCCTGCTAAGGCGGATTGCAGGTTACAGGGCACCGCCAGCTCCCCATCTAGCACGGTATAAGAATCTTTTTTATTTCAATACGTTTGTTTACACGTATCGTGTAGCATTACTATAACACAGTAATGGATAAGTCAAAAATGTAAATGCTGGTAATCAAATTTATATTCTCGTACCAAGATTTTTGAAATAAGTGATACCAATTTCTGTGAAGTAACTAGGTGATATACTCAACAATAATTCCCCCTTGAGATCAAGGAAACTACAGCAATGCAACGAATATCTCTCCTCATAATAATTAAGACCCAAACAACATGTTCGGACAAGCTAATCACTTCTGTTACTAAAGAATCCCTATTTGGGAATTATGCCCTTTTGTTAGTAATTAGTAACCGTTACCGATTAATCATTTTTAAAATATAGCAATTTGACTTTGTTTGTTCGATATACAAACTATGTTACTGCTGATATAATCTTCTCTAGTTAGGAAAACAGATGCATAGTACACAACAATGAAACCCCTTACTTACCAACTTCTTATATTAATATTTGGAGAGGAGGCTCAGGTCTTAGGTAAATGAAAGTTATTTCGTAAAATACTTTTTAAAGGAGAGGAAATTATGCTAAACGTTTTAAGAAAACCAATTATTTCGGGATTAGCTTTGGCCCTTTTATTACCTGTAGGAGTGAACAGTGTATCTGCCGCAACTGAAAAAAGTGCATTAGAGGTTCCTTCTATTAGCGAAAGATATGAAAACTCGTTTAAGATTGGTGCAGCAGTTGAGCCGTACCAACTTGAGGGTATTAATGCAGAGGTTTTAAAAAGGCACTACAATAGTATTGTTGCTGAAAATGTGATGAAACCAATTAATATACAACCAGAAGAAGGGAAATTCAACTTTGAGGAAGCAGATAAAATTGTGAAATTCGCAAGAGAAAACAACATGGATCTTCGTTTTCATACGCTTATTTGGCATAGCCAAGTCCCTGAATGGTTCTTCCTAGATAAAGAAGGAAATAAGATGGTTAATGAAACTAATCCAAAAAAACGTGAACAGAACAAAAAGTTACTTTTAAAACGTGTCGAAAAGCATGTTAAAACGATTGTAAAACGCTACAGGGATGATGTAGATGCATGGGATGTCGTCAATGAAGCCATAGATGAGAATGCACAAAAAAATGATAAAGGTTTACGTGAATCTGCCTGGTATAATATTACTGGTACTGACTATATAAAAGTTGCCTTTGAAACAGCTAGAAAATATGGCGGCGAAGATGCTAAGCTTTATATTAATGACTATAATACCGAAGTCGAAAAGAAAAGAGATTATTTATACAATCTAGTGAAAGAGTTACTAGAACAAGGCGTTCCAATTGATGGTGTCGGTCACCAAGCTCATATTCAAATTGGATGGCCTTCAATCAAACAAATGGAAGATTCGTTCAACATATTTGCAAGTCTTGGCTTAGATAACCAAGTAACAGAGCTTGACGTTAGCTTATATGGTTGGCCACCAACACCTGCATATAAAATATATGGTGAAATTCCAGCATATGAGTTTGAAAGACAGGCAGTGCGTTACAATGATTTATTTAACTTATATGAACATGCAGATTTTGTGGATAAAATTAGTAGTGTCACGTTCTGGGGTATTGCTGATAACCACACATGGTTAAACGACAGAGCAAGGCAGTTTAACAATGGTGTTGGTGTTGACGCCCCATTTGTCTTTGATGTTGACTATAAAGGAAAACCTGCATATGATGCGATTATGGACTAATGTATAAAAGTAAAAAACAGCATAGAAGCTTGGTTTTCTCAGAGCTTCTATGCTGTTTGTATTTATGGAATTACCTTTATTTCGACGCCGGAGCAACAGATGCTTCAGGAGATGTAACCTTGTCATAAAATTCAACAAATTTATCTCGGTCTTCACTATCACGATAAGCCATTGCAACACGTGGGTGTTCGTTTAATGTCCCAGAGATCATGTAAGGTATAATATATCCCCACTCCCATTTCTGACGCATTTCTAGCATATGATTTTCTATTACGGCAAGAACTGGTTTTAATTCATAACTTGATTTTTGAATATGTGTCACTAAAAGCTCTGTATGACAATTTCCAGCTGCGCGGCCCATTCCATAAACAGAAGAATCGAGAAAACTTACTCCGTTTCGCATTGCTGTTAATGTATTTGCAAACGCAAGCTGCATATTATTATGAGTATGAATACCGAATTTTTTATTAGGTAACATTGATTTAAACTTTTTCACCTGATGCTCAATATCAGACGGATCAAGGCTTCCAAAAGAATCAACAATATAAACAACATCAACCGGACTATCCTTGACCATCTCAAATGCTTCAATTATTTGGTTTTCAGGAACACTTGATAAGGCCATAATATTAAGGGCTGTTTCATATCCTAAATCATGGAACATTTTCACGAGCTCTAAGCCTTTGTCAACTTCACGGATGTAGCAAGCTACTCGAATCATATCTAAAACACTTTGCTCACGTGGTAAAATATCATCTGGGTCAACACGCCCAATATCAACTAAGGCAGATAGTTTTGTTGATTTCTTCTCAGGAATAACTTCTTTTAAAAAGTTATCATCTAAGAATCTCCAAGGGTTTGGCTCAGTTGCTTTTAAAAGCTTTGGTGAGTTTTTATAGCCTATTTCCATATATTCAACACCGGCCTCACTTAGGCCATGATATAAGTCTTGAACAAATTCTACACTAAAATCCCAGTTATTCACCAACCCGCCATCGCGAATCGTACAATCAATTATGTTTGTGCGATTTTCCATTATCATTTCCTCCAATTTTATGTAAATATATCTATTAAATTTGCCACAATGGTCTGTATGTGTCAACCTATTTTGCAAAACAATTAAGAATTATGTGAAAATATTTTGCAATAACTATTCTTCCTATACTTTTATCCTCCCAAAGATCTCATAAGTTAACACATAAAATAAATAGGGTTACTTAAATATAGAACTATTTTTAAAAAAGACATCTTTACTTTATCTCTATTTACGGAAAAATGTAGTACACAGATCAAAGCTAATGGCTAATGTATTGGATAAAAAAAGTGGACCTACTTGTGTAGATCCACTTAAGTTACATTTATCGAACGTTCATCTCATTTGGATGTGGACCTTTACGGCGGTCGCGGTTTAGTTCGTTAATATGGCTCATTTCATCTGCTGTTAACTCAAAATCAAATACATTGAAGTTTTCTTCAATTCTTGATGGTGTAACAGATTTTGGAATAACAATCGTATTGTTTTGTAAGTGCCAGCGTAAGACAACTTGAGCTGGAGTTTTGCTATGGGATTCGGCAATTTTTTTGATCACTTCATCCTGTAACACTTCCCCACCTTGATCAAGCGGACTCCATGCTTCTACAAAAATATTGTGTTTTGCACAGAATTCTTTTAACTCGTTTTGTGCAAGGTATGGATGGCATTCGATTTGGTTAAGAACAGGTACAACTTCACACTCATTTAATAATCGCTCTAGGTGTTCAATTTCAAAATTACACACACCGATCGCTTTTACTTTTCCGTCGTGATATAGCTTTTCTAATGCTTTATATGTATCAACATATTGGTCAAACTCTGGTGTTGGCCAGTGAACCAGGTATAAATCCACATAATTAAGCCCTAATCGCTCAATGCTTTCATCAAAAGCACGCAGTGTGTTTTCATAACCTTGGTCACTATTCCACACCTTTGTTGTAATAAATAGTTCTTCGCGTGGAACAGATGATTCTTTAATTGCTTTTCCAACACCTACTTCGTTTTGATAAATCATAGCAGTATCGATTGATGTATACCCTACTTCGATCGCTTTTTTAACTGCTGCAGTTGCTTGATCATCCTCAACTTGCCAAACACCAAAACCTAACTGTGGCATTTTTAGTCCATTGTTTAATGTAACAAAGTTCATATTTTACTCTCTCCTTTAACTTTGGTATACAGGCCTCGGTTTAACTATACTAAATTTTTTGCCATCTTCAAAAGAATACGCTTTATTTGGCAGTTTGTACATTAGCTGATGCTTTTCGAACTAAAGCAAAATAAGATAAAAATGCCAGAAAACTTGCTGTAAAGATAACGACTCCCATTGGGATTGCACTATTCTCTCCAGCAATACCGACAAGTGGTGCAGTTAAAGAGCCTAATACAAACGGTAATAAGCCTAATAAAGCTGAGGCGCTTCCCGCAATATGACCTTGTGTTTCCATCGCTAATGAAAATGAGGTTGTTGAAATAATACCAATAGATGCTACTAAAAAGAAGATTGGTATTGCAACTAGTATTATCGGTGCTTTAAAAATTAGAGCTACAAGTAATAGTGCACCAGCTGAATTTGAAAGAAGGAGACCAAACTTAAGTAATGATTTTTCAGAAATAAAATCTGTTAACCGCCCTACAGATTGTGTGCCAAGTATTAATCCAATTCCATTTACTCCAAATAATAAACTAAATACTTGTGGTGACACACCATAAATATTTTGATAAACAAATGGAATACCAGATACATAGGCAAAAATCCCAGCAATGATGAATCCTTGTGTTAACGCATATCCAGTAAATTGTCGATCTTTTATGAGAGAACCAAAGTTACTCACCACTTGTTTAAAATTACTAGGTACACGGTTTTCCTTTGGTAACGTTTCTTCTAGTTTCCAAGTGACAATTAGAAAAAGAACCAACCCTACAACTGCTAAAACGATGAAAACACCAGACCAATTAGTAAACGCAAGAATTCCCCCACCGACTATAGGGGCTACAATTGGTCCTAAATTTCCTACCAACATGAGCAATGCGAAAAATTTTGTTAATTCTTTTCCACTATAAACATCACGAACGATTGCTCTGGAGATAACAAGTCCACCGGCTGCGGCAAACCCTTGAATGAAACGGGATGCGATAAAGGTATAAATATTTGGTGCAATTGAGCAAATAAGTGATGCTAATAAATATAAAACAAGAAAAATTAGCAGTGGCTTACGTCGCCCTTGCACATCACTCATTGGTCCAATGATCAATTGTCCTAAGCCAAGACCTAAAAGACAGGTTGTTAAACTAACCTGTACAAGTGAAGCATTCGTTTGATAATCTTCTACAATAGTTGGAAATGATGGCAAATACATATCAATCGTAAAAGGTCCTAAAAGCCCAAGTGATCCTAAAAGTAAAGCAAGCTGTATTCGTTTTGTTCCAGTTAATTTATTCAAGATTTTCTCGCCTTTCTATTAACAGAAGTTATAGTTGTGAAAAAAATTTATCGTCTGAAGTATTAAAAGTTGAAATTATGTAAATATCAACTTTTAATACTCCCTTTAACATATTCTTCTAACCGGTTAACTTTTCCTTTTATTTTCTTGGAAAACCCGCTATATATTGTTGCGGCAATTTGATTTCTTTTTGTAAAGCAGTTGCCGCTTCTAAAGTCCAATAAGGATTCCTTAGCATTCCACGTCCAACAGCAACAAGATCAGCTTCTTCGTTTCCAATAACCGCGTTTGCAAGAGATGGTTCATCCAATCTTCCAACAGCTATAACAGGAACACTCAATGCTTCTTTTATCGTTCTAGCCATAGGTACTTGATATGCAACATGTGTACCTGGTCTTCCGGCAGCTGCAATCGGACCTTCTCCACCTGCACTGATATGGAACATATCTACTCCGGCTTTTTGATATTCACGAGAGAATTCAATACTCTCGTTTAATCCGTATCCACCATCAACATATTCTCTTGCCGAGATTCTCATGATTAGTGGCATTTCCTCTGGCATTTCACTTTTCGCTGCCTGAATAATTTCTTTACCGAACCTTGTTAATTCTTGTCCGTACTCATCTGTACGTTTATTTGTATAAGCCGAATGGAATTGGTGGATTAAATACCCGTGAGCTCCATGTAGTTCAATCACATCAACACCAGCTTGAACAGCACGGCGTACTGCCTGACGGAATTTCTGAACCATATCTTTTACTTCTTCAGTAGATAGTTCTCTTGGTGTTTTATAATTTTCATCAAAAGCTATTGCTGACGGTGCAACAGGAACAGAAGCATCTTCAGCTTTACGACCAGCATGTGCTATTTGTATACCTACTTTTGCTCCATATTGATGGCAAGCGTCAACGATACGAGCCAATGCTGGAATTTGCTCATCAGACCATAATCCTAAATCAAAATCTGTAATACGTCCATCTGGCTCAACATCTGTCATTTCAATAATAATTAAACCTGTTCCACCAATTGCACGACTCACATAGTGCATGTAATGCCAATCTGTCGCGATCCCATCTTTATTTGTTACCGAATATTGACACATAGGCGGCATCACAACACGATTTTTTAAAGAAAGATCTTTAATTTTGTATGGGCTGAATATATGTTTCATCAAAAAACTCCTTTTTATGTAATGTAAATTTCCGGAAAAATGTATGTGCATGCATATAAAATTAGCACATACGAAAATATCACGTCAAGCGATATGAACTTATCTAATCGAGATAAGAATATGCTCTATGGTACATTCCTTCCACTACATCTTAAATTGTGAGAGGAGACTATTTAATTTACCTTGTATCTCTTCATCTGAAAAGGAATTTTCTAAAACTTGATGAACTGTTTTCAAGGCTTTATCTAGTTTCTCTTCTCCAGTTTCAGTTAGCGCTGTAAAAATTGCTCGACGATCATCTATGCAAACATGTCTTCTTAGAGCTCCACAGCCTTTTGCTTCAAATCTGCTCACCAAACGTGACATTGCACTCTGGCTTAATCCCACCATATTTTGCAGTTGTTGTAATTTTAACTTTTTGTTTGGTGTTTGAGAAAGAAATAAAAGCACATAAAATTCTTTTAATGTTAATTGATGAGTTTCTTGAAGAATCCCTTCCAGCTCATTTTCTACTCGCATTTGAATATTTGTTAGTGACAACCAGTTGGAGATCATTAGATTTGTTTCATTAGATTTCATTTACAACCACCTTACCCTAGGCATGTCTATTGATAGTTTTTCTTTATTTATACTAACAAGTAACTATTTTAATAGTCAAATGTTACTATGTTTTTAAAACCTAGAAATGATGATAAGGATTATATAACAATCCTTATCACTGCTCACAAACCAACGGAAGGATTTAATATTCTTTGTAAAAATCTTTTTGTACGCTCTTCTTTTGGGGACTTAAGTACATCTTCAGGGGTGCCTTGTTCTATGATGTACCCTCCATCCATAAATAACACCTTATCTGAAACGTCACTAGCAAATTGAATCTCATGAGTGACAATAATCATCGTCCAATTTTCTTTTGCCAGGTCTTTCATGACTGTTAAAACTTCTCCAATTAATTCAGGGTCCAAGGCTGATGTAGGTTCATCAAACAACATTAATTCAGGCTTTAATGCCAAAGCCCTTGCTATCCCTACTCGTTGCTGTTGTCCACCTGATAGTTGATGAGGATATGCATTCAATTTATCACTTAATCCTACTTTTTCTAGTAGGAGTTCAGCCTCTTGTCTAGCTTCAGATTTATTGCGTTTTTGTACGTATACAGGCCCTTCCATTACATTTTCTAACGCTGTTTTATGTGGAAAAAGGTGATAAGCTTGAAAAACCATCCCAGACCTTTTGCTAAATTGGACCATTTTTCGTTTATTGATTTTCTCTTCAAAATTCAATGTAAGCCCATCATGAAATGTAAAGACACCTCGATCAGGTTGCTCTAACCCATTAAAGCATCGGAGTAGTGTTGTTTTTCCTGATCCAGAAGGACCTATAATAGACAAGACTTCTCCTTTTTGTATCTCTACATTCACATCCTTTAGTACTTCGTTATCTCCAAACGATTTTGCCAATCCATTTATTGATAAAAACAAAGCTCCACACCTCCTTTATCTTGCAACATAACGGTCTAAACGTTTTTCTATTACGATTTGTACGAGAGACAATAAAAAGCAAATGACCCAATAAATAAGGGCTGCTTCCACATATAAGAGTAAAAAATCATACGTTCTTGCTGCGATTTCTTGAGCTTTTCTAAATAGTTCGGCCACCAACACGAGCGATGCAAGTGAGGTATCCTTTACTAAACTGATGAAGGAATTTGAAAGTGGTGGCACCGACACTCTTGCAGCTTGAGGAAGAATGATTCGAAAAAGAGCCTGCCACCTAGTCATACCGATTGTATAAGCAGCCTCCCATTGTCCTTTTGGAATAGATAATATCGAAGCTCGAATAATTTCTGAACCATATGCACCTACATTTAGAACAAATGCAATGACGGCACTTATAAACGGGTCTAGATTCACACCAAGATTAGGTAAGCCGTAAAAAATAATAAATAATTGCACAAGCAATGGTGTTCCACGAATTGCTGATACATACACAACTGCTGGAAGTTGTATCATGCGAGATTTTGAAATTCGCATCATTGATGTGATTAGCGCTAAAATTAAACCACCCGTAAAAGATATTAACGTTAGTGGGATGGTATATTGGATTGCACCTGAAATCATTGGAAGAAGAGAGTTAACAAATAACTCCCATCCTCCCATATCTGCTGCTATGGTGTTACTTTGTAGAAACATTTTCGCCAAACCATTCTTCTGAAATTTTTGTTAACGTACCATCCTCTTTCATTGCAGCTAATTGCTCGTTAACTGCCTGCACTAGCTCTTCATTTCCTTTATTAAAAGTAAAAGCCATTTCAGAAATATCATCAGACTCTGCTACAATTTTTACACTTTCATCATTTTGAACCTTTATATAATCCAACACTGCTAATTTATCATTTACTGTTACGTCAGCGCGTCCCTGTTTGACTAATTCAATTGATTGTGCAAGTCCTTCTACACCTACAAGCTCCGCTCCGTTCTCTTCAGCAATTGCTCCATAATTACTTGTTAAAGATTGTGCCGATTTCTTTCCCTCTAAATCTTCAAAGGATTTTATATCTGTATTATCAGCTGGAGTGACAATAACAGAGGAAGAATATGTATAAGGCGTAGAAAAATCATAGTTCGCTAAGCGATCCTCATTGATCCCAACTTGGTTTGCAATCAAATCAAAACGCTCAGCATTTAAGCCTGCAAACATAGAATCCCATTGTGTTTCCATAAATTCCACTTCAACACCCATACGTTTAGCAACCTCTTTAATTACTTCCACATCATAGCCAGTTAATTCCCCTTCATCATTGTGGAAGGTAAATGGTGCATACGTTCCTTCAGTTCCAACTTTAAGAACCTCTTTTTCAGCTGCATTTTGTGATTCTTTTTTTTCAGACGCATTATCCTGATTTGCTCCACAAGCAACTAATAGGAAAATCATTGTAGTCGTAATCATACTTAAAAGTAATTTCTTCATTCTTTCTACCTCCTAGTATTATTCGTGTATTCTTTCCATATAAGAACAACACTTATTTATTTTGTTTTTTTAGCAGAGTGTTATCCTACAATGCCACAGGAATTTCCACAAATCAACTAAAAACACCTGCTAGAAAATAAATTTAAATGTTTAGATTCTTCTTACTATTTATCATTGCCAATTTTTAAAATACATTACCTAATTTAGTACATTTTTTCTTAACTATTTGAACATTAACAAGGTTTAAAATCAAAATAAAAAGGAATTAGTGATTACACCAATTCCTTCATTTTAATCTTTTACACTTGCTACTTCTTTCTCCAGCTCTGCCTTTAATAAATCTAATTGATCATAATAAATTTTGGCGATTAAATTTCTTTCTTCTTCGCTTAAAGCTCTGTTTGAATCAGTATTTTTACTTAATTGTTCAGTAATACTCTGTTCTGCTTCTGCCAATGCAACATTCAATTCACTTTTTGTAAGATTTCCGAGCTTATAGTGCTTAACATGAATTTCTATTTTTCTTATTAGATGGCATCCTTTACTATGTAGATAATCGATCTCAATGCCTTTTAGTATTGTTAAATCAGCTCTATATTCTTGTTTATAATGATACTCTAGCTTTTCTTTTTGTTGAGGAGTAATCGTTCGCTCTTTTTTCGATAAACTGTTTAGAAAACCCAATTAATTCCTCTCCCTTTTATTTTCCAATAAGCCTTTTTTATCATTATATTCTATTTTCTTCTCAAATGTATAAAAAATTTTATTTTTTTAAAATATTAATTCTAATTGCCCTATATGCTCGAATGATAGATAACGAATTCTGATTAACCCCTTGATCGTAAAAAAAGGACACCAACTTAAATCGTGGTGTCTTTATTATTACTATAGTTGAAATTTTGTTAGCATATGCTGCAATTCTCCTGAAAGTTTTTCTAGCGAATCTGCATTTTTAGAAATTAAGTCAATGGAGCTACTAGTTTGTTGGACAGTTGCGGCTGTTTCTTCTATACTAGCTGCAGATTCTTGTGAAATAGAAGCAATTTTGTCAATTGATTGATTGATTTCTTGACTATGATTCGTAATATCGGATAGTTGACTCGTAATGTTTTCTACTTTACTAGCCATATCTAATACTGAGCCATTTATCTGATTAAATGCTTTACCTGTTTGTTGTATTTGGTTAGAGCCTATCTCTACCTGTTTATAACCGTTAGTTAATGCTTCAATAACACTATTTGATTCTGATTGAATATTCGTAACAATAGCTGTAATATCAAAAATTGAATGTGAGACTTGATCTGCTAACTTTCTTACTTCATTTGCAACAACTGCAAATCCCTTACCTTCTTCACCAGCTCTTGCAGCTTCAATCGCAGCATTTAACGCTAATAAGTTCGTTTGCTTTGATATGCCTTGAATCACATTAACTAGTTTTGCGATCTCTATTGATTGTTGTTCTAAACGATCTACTTTTTGAACAGCTTGGTTCATAATCTCAACTAATTTATCCATTTGTTGAATGGATTCTTCCATTAAACGATCACCTTGTTTTGTGATATGTAATACATCATTTGATGAGGTATGAACAATAGTTCCATTTTCATTCGCTTGCTTAATCCCATTTGAAAAATTGTCCATTTGTTGAGCTAATTCAAAAGAAGTACTTGCTTGTTCTTCAGCACCTAATGCAATTTCTTGCATGTTTGTAGCAACTTGATGACTTCCTTCGTTCATTTCCAAGCAAGCTACCTTCATAGCTGTTGACTCATGTAATACTGTTGTGGATAAATCTGAAATTTTCTTTAACATAGCTCTCATACTTGATTGTGTCTCGACAACAGAACGTGATAGCTGTCCAATTTCATCATTTCTCTCTGGATTATTTAAGTTGTTTTTTAAGTTGCCTTCTGCAAGCTCTTCCATAAACACTGTTATCCTTTTGATAGGAGTTGAAAAACTTCTACTTAAAAAAACAGCTACTATTATCACGATAACTAATGTAGCAATAATTGTAATTATAAGGTATAGCAATACTTGATTATTTATCTGTTGAATGACGCTTGTGTCTTGAATAATTTGAATGATTCCTATGACTTCTGTTTTCGTAGGATCAAAGAGAGGCAAATAGTATTCTGAGCTTTCTTTATTTTCACTTGAAACTTCTTTACCCTTTAAGACTTTTTTTATGATGGAGGAATTATCTACATTTTGGCCTACAAGTTCTTCCTCAGAGGCTACTAAAATCTCACCTTCCACATTCGAAATTGTTAATTTAATGCCTTTCATAGATTGCGTAATTGACTCAATCACTTTTCCATCTAAACCTGTTTGCAAAGTCCCAATTACTTTATTGTTTTCCACAATTGGAACAAAAGCACGTACAGCTAAACCACTATTTCCAAACTCAAATCCAGCTAATTCCTTGTTTTGTAATGCAGCTTGTACTGCTGGCTTATCACTTTTGTCATCTCCAAACTTTTGCGGATTATGACCTCTAAAAAACACTGTTCCCTCTAGATTTCCTAATTCAAAAACATCCACCTGATGTTCTCCTTTTAGTCGATCAAATAGCGGTTTCACAATCGTTTCTACTGTTTCTCGATCACCTTGTTTAAAAGCGTCTACCATTTCAGGTCGATTCGCATAAGAT
Source organism: Bacillus sp. (in: firmicutes) (assembly GCA_031180405.1). Classification (GTDB taxonomy): domain Bacteria; phylum Bacillota; class Bacilli; order Bacillales; family Bacillaceae; genus Metabacillus. The sequence continues at coordinate 43,666 of JAPSLU010000009.1, forward strand.
TTTGTTAACTCGAGTAGTTCAATTGATTTACTGTTCAATCGTTCTGAAATCGATTCGACATTTGCGATCTGTTCATTTTTTAATACCGTATCATATCCCTGATTCGTTTTCATATAAAGAACTATACTAACAATTAATAATGGGAGAATGGATACTAATAATAGAGAAATAAATAATTTTGCCTTTAGTGTCTTGATCATGTATGCTTCCTACCCTTCACCGTCATAGAATATTAAATTTATCCTATGAAAATATACTCAATAAGTTTATCAGCGAGCTCAAAATAAGTCTATAATAACACATAGTTATTATAGATAAGTTTTACAACATTTAGAAAATTTGCAAAGAACCATGTGGGAGTTAATCCCATTAAACCTTAATCGAAAAGCATTATCGTTCTGAAGACTTTTTGCAGAACAATATTGAGAATTTCATTAAAAACATTCGCAAATAAACGTTCGCTCCTGTTATTTTCTAAAGTTACGAAGCGTATAAAAACACTGAGATCACACTTGTTTTCGCTCTAGACCCATTAAAAAGAAACCGCTGAATTGCTATAATCCGTATGTTTCTTCTTATTTTAATGAGTAAACCCCTTTACTGCTGACAAGATACCATTCTACTATTTATCCGCTTTACTTTTCAGATAGTCCGATTGTTTTATATATAAACCCTAGTTCATCCTGTACATTTACATGCAATTCTACATCACCAATCTCATTCCCTACTTCATCTTCTAAATTGAGCATGCTATTGTAATGAAGGGTTTCCATGTAATCTTCATGTTGCAAAAATTCACTATCTTCCAGCAAATTGATTTTCCTCAAAACTTGACCGTTGTACAATAACGTAGCTTTCGCAGATTTAATCCTTAGTTGCTCTGTATTGTTTGTTAGTGGAAATTCTGTTTTTAAAATATTTTCAATATCTACATTCACATCAAACATACCATTTCCAGCTTGATAGACAAATGCATTTATATGCATGCGTTGTTTTATCTGCTCATTTAAATTTAAATTAAAAAGATCTTCCCTTCGTCTCCCTTCTTTTGAAACAGCCATTATTTGTGATTCATAATTTCTTTTTAAAGAAAAAGGATGCTCTAGATGATAATTCAATCCGGTTCCTTGTTCTACTTCTAATTCGATCCATTCATTTTCACCATGTTCTCTATATAAAAACAAAACCTTTTCATCTTGCTTTAGTTCTTTTAAACTCCAATTCATCGCGATATTGATTGTATTTTCCTCTATATCACTGTCTTTAATTGTATATTCTTTTCCCTGAACCCATTGTTGTTTTTGAGTAGATTCACTTAATTTTTGATCAAGCTGGGACGATATATCTTGAACGGAATTTTCCACATTTTGAATTTGACTTTGCAAATGTTCATTCATTTCCAATTGGTCCTCTAAGGAATTCATTTTAGTAAGATTAGCAATATTCACCATTAACAATATTCCGATTATTACAAATAATAATATATCTTTCTTTGACAAACTTATCTCACTCCTCCCTTAATTCACTTCTTATGTTCCTTACATATCCGCAATACCAATAAAAAGTTCCACTGCTGTTTCAATGATTCCATCATGAAAATCATATTGTTCAGTATGAATATGTGGGTAATTTTCTCCGTTGCCAATATAGCAAATCGCCCCCTTCGTTTCCTTTAAATAATGACCAAAGTCTTCTGATGCACGGTATGCCTCCTTCATTTCAACCAGTTGCATACCTTTTGTTTGGCACACTTTACGGATTTTGTTACAACTTTCTTTGTGATTTACCGTTTCGGGAAAAATATCATTATAGCTGAAGCTTGCTTTTAACCCATATTGAGTAGCTAGAGATATTGTTAGTTCCTCTAAATTTTTTTGAAGTGTATCTAATTCTTCTTCAAATAAAGCCCGAATCGTGAGCAATAATTCGCCACTACTTGCCGCTACACCAAATGCTTTTTCACCAATATTCACGTGAATGACAGTGCATAAGACCATTCCTCGATTATATTTGGTAGACGTAAATTCCTCAATTGAATCTATAATTTTAGCTATTGCATAAGCAGGGTTCACTCCATCTTCAGGTTGACTGGCATGGGCTGGAGTACCTTCCAATTGGATTGTCATTCCTTTTGATGCACAGTGAGCGGTTCCATCAATAACATTTACTGATTTGAAGGCCATTCCACTCATATTATGAAAGGCATATATTTCTTCGATATCATGTTCCTTAATAATAGAAGCACACTCAATGGCTCCATCGCCTGTTTCCTCTGCATGTTGAAATAGAAAAAAGATGTTTTTGTTTGCGCCCTTTTGATCAACCTCAAGAGCAAAGCCAGCAAGGCATGCAGAGTGACCATCATGTCCACATTTATGAGAAATTCCTGGAGTTTGCGACCCGTGTGGGATTTCAATCGTTTCGTCAATAGGAAGCGCATCAATATCAGCACGGAACGCAATGTTCTTTTTTCCTGCACCTGGAGCTCGATAAATCGCATAAAACCATTTCCCTTTATCAACAATTTCAAGCTGTGTATGAGCTTTAAGAAACTGAATCAAATGCTTCTTTGTCCAAATTTCTTGATTTGAAAGCTCTGGATGTTGATGTAATTCATGTCGTAATTTTTTTGTTAATTCAAGATTAATAGTTTCCATTAGATCTCTTCCTTTTTTAAAAAGATGGTTTTCAAATATGTAATGTGATTACGATAAATGAAAATACAGTCATGTTGTTGTATGTTTTGTATAAAAATGGAATTTTAAACAAACAGTATTTTGTCTACTTAATATATTATTCAAACATGACTTTATTTCATTGAATAGAAAAGCCTAGCTACCACTATTATAAACGACCTATTTCATCATTTATTAATAAATTTCACTCTTCTTGTAATCTCTCTGTAAACAAATTGTAACACTATTCATTTTTTTTCTCACATAGGAATGGAGGGAGACAAGAGTTCAAAAAAGATATCAACTAGGAGGACTTGATTTTGAAGAAACTAATTTTTTTACTAGCATTACTAATCACTCTTTTATCAGCAGAACCAATTTTTGCTTATACAGTACAAAAAGGTGATACAATGTCAAAAATTGCACGGGCAAATGGAATATCCTTATCTGAATTAGCAACAGTAAACCCACATGTAAGAAATCTTGATCTTATATATGTTGGAGATGAAATACATATAAAGCAAAAAAAACGTCCGACCGTTGCAAGTCGAGGTGAAACACGTTCTAGCAAAGTAGGAATCTCTGATGCAGAGATCGATTTATTGGCAAGAATTGTACGAGCTGAGGCACAAGCAGAACCTTTTGAGGGCAAAGTAGCTGTCGCGAGCGTAGTTTTAAATAGAGTCGATAGCCCGAAATTTCCAAATACTATAAAAGAAGTGATTTATCAACAAGGACAATTCCAACCTGTTTCAAATGGTGAAATCAGCAAACCAGCTGATGAGGAGTCAAGAAAAGCCGTATTTGCTGCACTCTCAGATATGAGAAAAATTGCAAAGGATTCATTATTTTTCTACAATCCTGACATTGCTTCAAACCGCTGGCTTGATTCAAGAGAAACAACGGTCGTAATTGGACAACATGTCTTTAAAAATTAACCTATTTTCTTAAAATAACCTGAGTAGGTATTAGTTAAACTCTATTTTCCAGGAATATATTCCTGTTTATATAAAAGTCTAAAGAGCCTCTTGTGAATATTATAAAACTAGAGAATAAATTGTTACATTCAATAGAAATTAAATTGCACTCCATCTGTCCCTATACTTCTGCCAAACAAAAATGTGGAACCATTCTAGTATGGTTCCACATTAAATATTTCATTTATATTATTCATATAAATCTACGTTTATCATCTGATAGGTAAACTAATTTAAACCTCTATAACTACTTTCCCCTGTGCATGCCCTTCAGCAAAATAACTAAGCGCTTTTGGTACTTCACTTAATTTATAGCGTTTATCTATAATAGGTTTCACGCTTTCTGCTTCAATAAGTTCTTTAATGAAATTCAGATCTGATTGGTTTGCCCTCTGTAAAAACGTTCCGATTTTTTTGCTCCCTATTAACGATACCCATGGACCTTGAAGCATTGTTTGGAAAAATTGTGCCTCTGAGCCACCGACATGTACAAAAATACCATTAGGAGTTAATGCACGTTTATAGATTGATAGAGGCTGATGTCCATTAACTCCTAGAATTAAATCATACTGAATAGTATTTTTCTCGAATTCTCTCTTTTTATAATCCAAAACATAGTCAGCGCCTAGTGATTTTGCTATGTTTATATTCCTCGTACTACAAACTGCGGTAACTTCAGTTCCAAAGGATTTTGCAATTTGAATGGCGAACGTTCCAACACCACCCGATGCACCATAGATTAAAACCTTTTGACCATACTTTATTTTCCCCTTATCTCGTAGACTTTGAAGGGCTGTGACTGCTGCCATTGGTACAGCTGCGGCTTCTTCAAAAGATAAATTTGCCGGTTTATGTACTAATACATTTTCAGGAACAGATACATATTCAGCAAAAGCACCCCAACCAGCACTTGATAAGTCTGCAAATACTTCATCACCAGGTTTAAAATCCTTAACAAGTGATCCAACCATTTCAACCTTTCCTGCAATATCTCCGCCTGGTATAGGAAATTTTGGCTTGAATGGACCATAAAATAGCCGAGCTAACCAAGGCTCTCCCTTTACTAAGACAAGATTACCGAAGTTTATAGAGGCTGCATGGACTTTAACCAAGACTTGGTGATCATCAACAGTTGGTTTTGCTACTTCCTTATACTGAAGGACATCAGGTGGACCATATTTGGTGGACACGATCGCTTTTATAAAAATTCCTCCTAAAATTTCTTTTACCTTAAATGAATAGAGTGACATAACATAATATTCTATATAATGGAAGTTCAGTCCTCCTGACCTTTTAAATACTAAAATTTTCCTTTTATATTCAACCAAGTTATATAATTTAAGTAACTTTTATACATGTCTAGCGTCTATTTTCTTAAAGGGGTGATTTCTTGAAACGATATATATGTTTGTTATTCTGTATGGTAATAGGTTTTACACTTTTATCAGGGTGCCAAAGTGACAATTCTAACCAATCTATTAAAACGACAGACTGGAAGCCTACAATTTATGAAACTGTCAACAACCTCGATGGCGTAACTATGATTGCAAAGGAAGGGACGGTCTCCTCTACTGGAATGACTGTGATATTTGAGAATAACTCTGACAAACAATGTACCTATGGAGAGTATTTCTTGTTGGAAAAGAAAATTGAAGGTAAATGGTATCAAGTTCCTGTTGTCCTTGATGGTAACTACGGGTTTATTGATATTGGTTATGGCTTGGCTTCTTCAGATGTTAGTGAATGGGATGTTGATTGGAGCTGGCTCTACGGAAATTTGGATAATGGTGAATACCGTATAGTAAAAGACATACTAGATTTTAGAAAAGCGGGGGACTTTGATACGTACCATTTAACAGTGGAGTTTACAGTTGATTAATATAAGATTAGCATAGGTGAGTTTTATCCGTAAAGTCAGCATAAACATTTTCCAACATTCTAAACACCTCCCAAACCAGTATTTTAGCACCTTTTAGGAGGATGCTCAAAATAGCAACAATCTATACGAAAAAAGCCAAAGAAAAAAACCATCCAATTTGGATGGTTCTTTAAGTCTAACAGTTTATATTTTTAGATTTTCATTATTCCACCAGTACTTGCTGATGTAACAAGCTTAGAATAACGTGCTAAGTAACCCTTTTTCACTTTTGGTTCAAAGCCTTTCCAGTTAGCTTTACGTTTTTCCCATTCTTCCTCTTCTACTTGAACATCCATTGTACGGTTTTCTATATCGATTACAATATGGTCACCATTTTCAACAAATGCTAATGGACCACCTTCTGCAGCTTCTGGTGAAGCATGACCGATTGATAATCCACGAGAAGCACCAGAGAAACGACCATCTGTAACAAGTGCTACTTTTGGCCCTAATCCCATACCAACAATCATTGATGTTGGTGAAAGCATTTCAGGCATACCTGGTCCACCTTTTGGTCCTTCATAACGGATGATAACGACATGGCCTTCTTTTACTTTACCATTTGCGATCCCATTGATTGCCTCTTCTTGTGATTCAAAGACAATTGCAGGTCCTTCATGGCTAGTAATTCCGTTTTGTACACCACCAGTTTTAATAATTGCGCCGTCTGGAGCAAGGTTACCAAATAAAACAGCAAGTCCGCCTTTTTCTGTATGAGGATTGTCAATTGGTCGGATGACTTCATGATCTTGTATTTCACAGCCTGCAATATTTTCACCAAGTGTTTTACCTGTAACGGTTAATGTGTCAAGGTGAAGAGCTCCCTCTTTTTTCGAAAGCTCATATAAAGCTGCTGATACCCCACCTGCTGCATGTAAATCTTCAATATGATGATCAGATGCAGGAGCAAGCTTAGATAAATGAGGAACACGTGCTGATACCTCATTAATGCGTTGAATTGGGTACTCGATTTCTGCTTCATGCGCTAACGCTAATGTGTGTAATACTGTATTTGTTGACCCACCTAAAGCCATGTCTAATGCAAAAGCATTATCAATCGCTTTTTCCGTTACGATATCTCTTGGTTTAATATCATCTTTGATTAGGTTCATTAATTGTTTTGCAGATCTTTTAACAAATTCTTTACGTTCTGGAGCAACAGCTAAAATGGTACCATTACCAGGTAATGCTAATCCAAGTGCTTCCGCTAAACAGTTCATTGAGTTAGCTGTGAACATACCAGAACAAGAACCACAAGTTGGGCAACCAAATTGCTCTAACTCTGTTAATTCTTTTTCACCGATTTTTCCAGATTGGTAGGCACCTACACCTTCAAAAACAGAAGAAAGAGAGATTTTCTTACCATCACTTGTTACTCCAGCTTTCATCGGTCCCCCACTAACGAATATAGTAGGAATATCGATACGTAAAGCCGCCATCATCATACCAGGAGTGATTTTGTCACAGTTCGGTATACAAACCATACCATCGAACCAGTGTGCAGAGACAACAGTTTCTATAGAATCTGCGATAATTTCACGGCTCGGTAATGAATAGCGCATTCCAATGTGTCCCATCGCAATTCCATCGTCTACACCGATCGTATTAAACTCAAATGGAACTCCGCCAGCTTCACGAATTGCTTCTTTAACGATCTTTCCAAATTCTTGTAAATGTACGTGACCAGGTACAATATCAATATATGAATTACAAACCGCAATAAACGGTTTATCAAAATCCTCTTCCTTTACCCCTGCAGCACGAAGTAAGCTTCGATGAGGTGCACGGTCAAACCCTTTTTTAATCATATTACTACGTAAATTCATCATTCAAATCTCCTCTCTCTAACATAATTCAAGAATGAATATAATAAGGGTACTTCTAATTTACTAAATAATCAATATATTTCTTCTTATTTGAATAATTATTATACTAATTTATCTTTAATACAAGTTAAATTTTAAATTTTTAATAGAATATTCATAATTTTTTTGAAGATCGTAATTGAAAACTCACTAAAATATTATTTCTGTATTATAAAATGTGAATCGGATATATTGTTAGTTTGATAAAGAAAGTGAATAAATAGAATCTCCAATTAGAAGAAGATAGTGTGTAAATATTTAAATATAAAATAAAGCGCACTAATAAACTTACGATACGGTAAAAAAGAATCTATTTTACTTTTTGGCTAACAAAAAAATATCCCCAAAGCGTCTTCCGAATTTTCTTTGTAGATTACAAAGTGCATATAAGGAAGAGGGCTTTTAAAGGCAAAAAGAGTAACGTCCTTTTTACCCGTTACTCTTTTACTTATAGCATCTAATTTATATATCATTACTTATTATCAAAAAGTTCCTTTTCTAGGATATTGATCCACTTATAAAAAAGTAATAAAAGTAGGAAAAGTGTAGGGACAATAAATAGATCGTACCATACCTTCCACCATCCTAAATTGAAGAAGCCGAATGGTTCTGGTAGTAATGTTGTTAGTTCGTATAAGTTAATCCCAATTGTCCAATAAACCAAATAGAGAACCTGTTTTAAAAAAGGGGATTTAAAAGGGTACCAGTTTAAGAACAGTAAATTTACTGGAGGTATTAAAACTGTATGACTTAACAGTCCTAACCAGTCTACTCCTTTATCAAAATACCAGTACCCATTGAACTTAAATTCAATAATCAAATCAAAAATAACTTGAAATGAAATTGTGAAACACCAAATATGAAGTTTTTGATTTCCCGTTAGTCTTTTTACTGATTTAATTGCGATAAAATTAAATAAAAAGATCGAAACAAAAAGTAAGATCATACAATTTCCCTTTTTATTTTTAACATATCCTGCAAAAAACTTTTCATACCCTAATAGAACGCCTTAATTTATAAAACTTAGCTTAATGATTCATGATCATTTTTTTGTGTGTTACCAGTTCCTTTTTTAAAAAGAAAACCAATCTTTCTATGTATAATGACAAGAAGATTGTTTCTTTATATACTATTTACCATTTATTAATTGGAGTTACCACTGCATATAAATTTTCTGTAGAATTTGAAATATTTACTTCTACAACCTTATATCCATTTCCCCCGTTTTTATACGCCTCTTTAATAGGTGTTTTGAATTGATAATTATTCATGTTTTCTGTTCCTCTCAAATAAAATTTATCACACAGAAGTTAATATATGAAAGAGGATGTAAAATGTGCAGCGCAATTCGCAATTTACCTAGCTTAAGATTTTGTAAACTTTATATTATTCCATATCTTTAGATTTCCATTTCGAATAAATATATTCTGATATCAGTTGATTCAGGTCTCTCTTTTTTTGCATTTTTAACCATTCGACCTGGTCTATAGGGAGTTTTAATTTTAAGATAATATCTTCAATTGGCATTTCCACTTTTCTAATATCTTCTAGTGTTATCCCTTCTTCTATATTTGGTAACCACGCATCATTTTCGTTTACCAGATCAACATCCTCGTACTCATGAATGTCATCAATATCACAGAATAAATGTAGTTGTGGCAATCTGCCTTTTAATGTTTTTACATACATAATAGAATTTACAATTCTTCCATCTTCTAATTCTATTTCAATAATTACATTTTCTACTTGTTTATATTTATTAACAACAATTTCGCTAACAATCAGGTTTAATTCTAAAGATAACCCTGTGCTTCCTTCGAAAATGTATATGGCGCTATTAAAAACATGGATTTCCTCACCATCGATTTTAATTGATTTTACTTTAACCATAATCCTTTCCCCCATCGTGAAAACTATTACTTATAATCCTTACACCCATTTTAAATTTTAGGTGTACAAATTTAAAGGGTTTTAAAAAAATATGAAACTATTCACACTATTGCGCGTATTATTATTTGGGTAGTATTACCAATTAGATAAAGATGACTGTTTTAGAGGTGAAGCTGACGAATTGGTGAAAGATCGAGAGGTGGATGCTGCCAGGTGCAGTACCTACATATGAATTACAACTTGAATCCATATCATCGGGCAATACTGAATTAAGCTATTCAGACTTTTTGCTCACAGGGATGATCGCCTTAACCATCGGTCAAGGTGGAATGTTTGAAATGGTTGGTTTAGTATCGAAACAATGCATGAATGGATACAACCTGTATCTACTATCCTTCCCCTCACCTATTTTGTTGAAGGCTAAAGAGAAAGTATGGTTTATGAAACGAGGTATCTTTACTTCAATCCTGTGGGCTGGAATAGGTATTGTCGGCCTTTGGGGTGTGATAACATTTATTGTTGGTTCTCGGTTTTATAAAATCGATTGTTGAAACGGATAATATTTAGTAATAAAAAATGAAAGCTAAGCTGTGGTGTATTGTAGCTTGGCTTTCATTTTTGTTTCCTCTATAAACCCTAGTACTATGTTAATCTCTTTTCAACAACCGAGATAGAATCGGATAGAATGCATAGTAATATATCAAGTTCTTGCTTGGTGATACAAAGTGGTGGAGCTAGTACAACCGTATCTTGATGATCAAAAACAACAGATCTACATATCAGTCCTCGTTTGGCCGCTTCAGATACGATAATAGGTGCTACTGGATTCGCAAATTTTTCCTGTGTGGCTTTAGTTTTTACAATTTCGATTGCACCCATTAATCCCAATCCTCTAACTTCACCAACGATTTGGCTGTTGCAATGAATATTTTGCAGCCCTTTTAAAAATTCATTTCCTAAATGCTTGGCATTGTCTATTAAATTCTCGTCTTCAATAATTTCAATGTTCTTTAATGCAACCGCACACGCCATCGGGTGTCCACTGTATGTATACCCATGCAATAATGTACCGGTTGATTTCTCTGTAAATACTGTATGGAGTTCTTTTGATAACATAACTCCACCTAATTGCGCATAACCACTTGTTACTCCTTTAGCAAAACACATCATATCAGGATTCACACCATAATGTTCGATCCCAAAATAGGTACCAGTACGACCAAAGCCAGTAATTACTTCGTCCGTAATAAATAAAATATCATATTCTTCACAAATGTTTTTCACTTCTTTAAAGTAGTTTTGAGGTGCAATATGGACACCGCCAGCACCTTGAATAGGTTCAGCAATATAGGCAGCGATAGTTTCTGGACCTTCCTGTTCAATTAGCTGACGAAGAGACTGTGAGGAGGCGTTTTCAACATGCAGGAAATCAGGTGCTAGAGAATTTGTGAAATCTCTAAAAGGCTTTAATCCTGTCGCACTAGTTGATCCAATCGCAACTCCGTGATAGGATTTCGTTCTCGAAATGATTTTATTTCGCCTTGGTTGTCCTTTCAAAATCCAGTAATGCCTTGCTAGCTTATAGGCCGTTTCATTCGCCTCAGATCCTCCAGAAGTCAAAAATGTTGCTTGGAGATTAAACGGAGAGATGTCAGCAAGCTTTTTGGCTAATTTGATTGCTGGTTCATTACTAAAGGTTGCAAAATTAGATGTAAAGGCGAGCTTTGACATTTGTTCTTTTGCAACTTCTCCCAGTTCCTCTCTTCCATGTCCTATATTTACATTCCATAGAGAAGACATGCCATCTATTACTTTTTTACCTGTTAAATCATAGAGGTAGATCCCTTTTCCTTCAGTAAATATAAAAGCAGGTCCATGTTCTTGCTGCTGTTGGATTGATGAAGTTGGATGAAGGAAATGCTTTTTGTCTAAATCGGATAAGTCGTCAAAGATGTTCGTGCTTTCTCTCATTTTAAACATCCTTTCTTACGTTAATCGTACTCTAAAGTATTGTATTAATACGAAACGCCTTACTATACACATATTAACAGCTTGTAGAACATATTCCTTTAGTCTATTCAACCGTAAACCCTCCACCCGTAACGTCGCGAACTTCATGAACAACAACGAACGCGCTAGAATCAATAGATCGTACAAGTCGTTTTAATTTGGATAACTCTTGCCGATTAATAACAACATAGAGGACTTCTTTTTCTAGATCCGAATAACCACCCCTAGCGTTAAAAATCGTAACTCCTCTTTTTAGCGAATGAGTCATTTCTCGTGATATCATGGAAGCAGAATTGGAAATGATTGTGACGGCTTTTTGTGAATCAACACCCTCAATCACAAGATCGATCACTTTTGCCCCAATAAAAACAGCAACAAGTGTATACATGGCTTTCTCTCGTCCGATCACGAACGCAGAACCAGCTATGACAATAAGATCGATGATTAAAACCGTTCTGCTAAGACTCCAACCAAAATACTTTTCCCCTAGACGAGCGAGAATGGCTGTTCCTCCCATTGATCCACCTGATCGGAAAACGAGACCAAGTCCTCCTCCGACGGAAGCACCCGCAAATAACGCTGCTAATAACGAATCACCGCCTAATGGTTCCCCCCAGCCTTCTGTTACAAATAAAAAAAAGGATGCCAGAATTGTCGCAAGAAGAGTATAGAAAATTGTTCTTCGATCTAGTAACTTGTAGCCTATAAGAAACAAAATTCCATTTAGAGTAAAGTTGATCACTCCGGGAGACCATTCAAACAAATAATAAAACATAATGGTAATCCCGATGATTCCGCCCTCAGAAAGTTTATTAGGTATCGCAAAATAGTTAATCCCCAACGCGTAAATAAAAGAGCCAGCAAAAAGCATGGCTAATCTCCAAATCTGTGGCTTCATATGAAAACCTCTCAACCCATAATGTAGATAGGTGAACAGGTCATAACGACCAAAGAAGAAAAGGCAGATACTAGTCGTTAACGATTATCCACCTTTATCTTACACATAATTTAACTACCTTTTTATTTCAAAATAAATTTATAGCCTTCTCCAATAATATACTGTTTTCCAATATGAACAGGATGCTCTCTCTCATCATAAATAACTGTATCCATATAGAATAGAGGTTCACCAGTTGCGACCTTCAGTAATTCTGTTTGATCCTCAGTTGCCCGTACGATTTCTAACGATAATTCCCCGGAATGCGCCGGTTTAATATCGTGTTTTTCCTCAAGTGTTCGGTATAAGGATTCATCTAAATTTTCATTAAGTAGAAAGTGGTATTTTTTATAGGAAAAGTAGTTGTTTTCAAGCATTACAGGAGATTCTCCTCCATACCTTACTCTTTGGATATAGATCATCGCATCATCGTCATCGAGCTGTAGCTTTTCTTTATCTTTTGGAGTGGGCGGAATAATTTCTTTTTTTATCACTTTACTGCTGGCTTTTAACCCATTTGCTTTACAAGCCTCAGAGAAACTAAGAAAATGGACAATCTTCCTTTCAATCTTAGGTTTACTTACAAATGTGCCTTTCCCCTGCTTCTTAATCAGGTACCCTTCCTCAACTAATTCGAGAATGGCCTTCCTAACTGTTATACGACTTATTTTATGGATCTCGCTTAGTTCAATCTCAGTCGGAATTTTATCTCCGTATTTTAACACTCCGTTTAAAATTGAGCTTCGGATTGATTCCTTTAATTGTACATATAATGGAACTTTATCATCTTGTCTTAACATAATTTCACCCGTCTTATTTGATTATAATGATATTATAACGTTTTCATGTAAGTTGTCTCAAGCAAAGGGGTTCAGATAAGCTCCTTAAGAAACTGTCCTAGAAGGGATAAACGTAAGACTTACTAGACAACATGTTAAGAAAAATAACTCGACAAGGCTTTCATCGATCTTTCCATCGCATCTTTTGGATCCTGGACATATTGATACGATGTATATTCCAGAGA
>JAPSLU010000185.1 GCA_031180405.1 Bacillus sp. (in: firmicutes)
CTTAGAACAAAGGCGCAAGCCCTAACCAGCTTATGACCTCGAGGGGCTAGGCAACTTACACCTTGCAAAAAGTGAGAATGCTGGAGCTGGATGCCGAGTATCTATCTACAGTTAAAATATTTTAGATTCCTCTAGCTTCCTAAACAACAAAAAAAGCGGAAACTAATAGCCTCCACTCTTATTTATCCAATTTTATAAGACAACATCTTTAGAACCGCTAGAGCATGTGCATTCTGCAAGACTATAACCAGTTACATCGAAGCCATTTTTTTGTAAAAATCGAACACCAATATCTTTTTCGAGACGACTACCAGCAATGATATGAACCTTTTTATTTGAAATTTCGTGATAGTATCTTTTTAAGTATGGAATCGGTATAACAATTGCTCCTGAAATCACCGTTGTTGTTAGATTATTATAATCTCGAACATCAACGACTTGGCTTGAATGATCATGTTGATGAACTTCAACGCAAGGAACTGTTTGTATCGACCTTAATCTGTGAACGAGAAGAAAACCTATCACTATAACTAGTACAAATCCCCCAATGAATAAAAACAATTCCCTTCCCCCTCTTTGTAGAAAAGACGTTTTGCATTACATATTTACTATAGTTGGATTAAAGTGATTTAATCAAGTAATTAACTTAAGAAAAGCGCAAGCGCCATGATCAGCCTGAGGAAATAAGGCGCAACTGAATAAAAGACGTTTTTTGTCATCCATTCAGTTGTGGCTTATAACCTCAGGGGCTAGGTAAATTATTTTTCAAAAAAAGTAATACTACTGGAGCGAGAAGCTAAAGCTTCCGCAAGTAAATTATAGTTTGTGATCGAGAACAAGCCCTTCGCCGACTGGCGAAGAACCACATTTTATTCCTTATTAAGTTCAGCTAGGATTGGGTAAAGCTCTTCAAGATGAGTTATTTCATAATCAGGCTTTACTTCATTTCTTTCTTTATCATGGCGATTAATCCAAACTGATTTCATTCCAATTCTTGATGCTCCGAGAATATCAGTCATTAAGTTATCTCCAACCATGATCGCTTCATCCTTAGAAAGATTCATCTTTTCTAAAGCATGCTCAAATATTGTTGGATCGGGCTTCCCTCTTCCAAATGCACCAGAAATAATGATTTGTTCAAAGTAAGGAACAAGCTCTGGTGTAATATCTAATTTTGTATTTTGTAAGTCTGGTGAACCATTTGTTAATAATAAGAGACGATAGTTCTCTTTTAGTTGATCCAAAACTGAAAACGATTCCTCATATACGAATGGCTTTTTGCGTCTTTGAGCAGGAAATTCCTCTGCTAAAACTGCACCAAATTCAGGATCATCTATTCCACAAGCTTTTAACCCTCTTGTCCAAGCATCTTTTCTATATGTAGGAACAATCTCTTTCATTTTTTTGAAATTTTCTTCATCATCTAGGAAATTACCCCATAGACCTTCGAAAGGGTTGATCCCGATCATTTGGGTAAAAGAATATGTTTCATATGAGGAATAAAGCTCACGAGCTTCTTCTCTAACAGCTTCTTCTAGTTTTGTTGAGTCGATTCCAAATTGTTGCTCCGCTATCTGACATGTCGCAACAAATGCTTCCTTTACGCTTTTTTGATCCCAAAGTAGCGTATCATCTAAATCAAAGAAAATTGCCTTAATCAATTTTATTCCCCCAATATACTGTATACCTTCAGCTTTAAAAATCGCACTATTCAAACAATAGCTTACAGAGATTTAAACAATATGTAAATAGATATGAGAAAATCTCTAGTGAAAAATTGTGGAAATTGACTATAAACCTTATAAAACAAAAAAACCGTTCCAATATACATGAAACGGTTTTTAACATATTATTGAAATGTCTATCATTGGGTCTACATTGACTGTCTATCAAACTGAGTAAATTGATAGCTCTCTTCATTTTGAATCACTTCTCTTAATCGATGAAAATAGATTCGGAGTACTTCCTCAATTGAGGTTGTGACCTCCTCTATTTCTGTTTGTTTAACTCTCTTTTTAAGAGAATCATAGACAGATTCTTTATTATGTCCGCGTAAGGAAATGACAAAGGGAAATCCAAACTTTTTCACATATTTATTGTTTAACGCTACAAACTTTTTGTATTCTCTAGAGGATAGTGATCGAAATCCAGCTTGTTTTAAGGAAGACTTTTGCGAGCTTCCTAGGGTAATCATTTCAACAAAGTCAGGAGTTGCTTGTAATAATGCCACTTTTTGCTCTAATGAAGATTTTTTCACTATTTTTTTCATAGCAAGATGGAGGAATTGAAACGAAGGAAATGGGCGTAACTCTGATACTTGCTCAACAATATTTTCCTCAAATATCCAACTGAATGTTAAAATGAAGTCCTTCTTTGATAGCTCATTCACTTCATGAATTGTCATCACAAGTCATCACTCTCCATTTCAATAATATATAGGGTTTTAATAAGTATTATTTTTTCCCATTATTACTTTATACCGTTGAACTGCACGAAGTATTCCGTTATAACCTGTACAACGACAAAGGTTACCAGACAAATGTTCCAACACTTCTTCGTCTGTTGGTTGTGGATTAGTTTCCAGTAAATCTTTAAGTGCAACGATCATACCTGGGGTACAGTATCCACACTGTAGTCCTCCTTCCTCTAAAAAGGCCTGTTGAATAGGATGAAGCGTGTTTTCCGAAATTTGTTCAATTGTTTCAATCTTTGCATCTTGTAGCTGGTATGCCATCACTAAGCATGAATTAACAACATGACCATTCATTAACACAGAACAGGCACCACATCGACCAATTTCACATGATATTTTAGTGCCTGTTAACTGAAGATCTTTTCGTAGAATATCAACTAATCGATAAACAGCTGGTACTGATATTTCAGTTTTGTTACCATTTATTTCGACTATTAAATCTATTTTACTCTCATCATCCTTTAAAGTACTTAATTCAACAATATCACTCATCTCATACACCTCCTGTTAGTTTCTTAGCGAAGGAATGAATCGCTAATGCATCCAATATTTCTTCGGAAGAAACAGGAAGCTTTTTCACCCATATCCCACAAGCTTGGTAAATGGCTGCTGTAATGGCCGGAGCGATGGCTACTGTGCCAATTTCACCTACTCCCCTTGGTCCAAACACATCACCTTCCATTAATGATTCATCTACATAAACGTTTGTTTCTTTCGGGATATCCTTTATCGTTGGGATAAGATAAGAATCAAAATTTTCGGTCTGATAACGTGCGTTTTCCATGACGGAATCTTCATACAACGTAAATCCTAGTCCCATCACTGCTCCACCTTCAATTTGCCCCAGGTATCCAAGTGGATTGACTACAGGTCCTGCAGCCACTGCATGATCCATTTTCGTTACCTTTACTCTACCTGTTATTAGGTCAATTTCAACCTCTGCTGCGACTGCTGCAAAGCTATACAAATAGTGCCCTCCAATGACAGGATCAGGAGTCGTTGGAAAATGAAATTGGGTTTGAAAGGTTAATTGAGAAAGATCAACATAGTTTGCAAGTTCACGATAACTTAAAACAAATTGATTCCTTTTGCCTTTTCTCCAAATACCATTTTCACCGACGTAAAGAAGTTCTCTTGTCGTATTTGTAAAATCGGCTACCAAATCTAGCACTTTGTTCATAAATGGCCCTTTTAACTTTTGAATACCATTCCATATCATATTTGTTGAACGAGAAGCTGTTGATGATCCTGACGTAGGAACTAGATCTGTATCTCCTATTACAATCTTCACATCTTCTTTGCTACAATTTAGTGCTTCTGTCATCATTATCTCAATTGAAGCGATTAAACCTTGGCCAAATTCTTCAAAACCAAAGGCGATTTCAATTTGTCCATCCTTATTCAAGGAAAGTCGTGCTCCTGATGGGTCTGGTCTTCCATATCCTAGACCTCCACCATGCATGGTAAGGGCAACGCCTTTTCCAGTTACACTAAACGGATTTTTCTTTGGTGTGTCTAATAAAACAGCTGAAGACTTAATCATATTAAGTACCGATTTTGCTCCATTATTTTTCACGATACGCTGCCCTAATGGCCCAGTGTCATCAGGATTTCGTATATTCATCTCACGGAACTGTATAGAATCAATTTTCATAAGATCAGCTAATCTTTCAATCTGAGTTTCTAAAGCAAACGTGACTTGATTTCCGCCGAATCCTCGATATTCTCCTGCTACACCGTTATTGGTAAAAACTGATACACCTTCTACATCAACATGCGGAATGATATATGGTCCTGTTGCATGTTCAACTGCAAAGTCTAAAACAGCAGGTCCAAGTGTAGCATAAGCGCCTGTATCTGCGATAATTCTCACATAATGACCTACTAACTTCCCATCTTCATTGGCACCTGTTTTCATTTCGATTTTCATCGGATGTCGTTTAATGCCCGCTCTAACTGATTCTGTTCTTTTATTATGCAGTTTGACCGGTTGATTCGTTTTAAGTGCAAGAAGCGCTGCATAAGGCTGAATATTTAACTCATCTTTCCCGCCAAACGAACCCCCAATGGGACTTGATATCACTCGAATATCACTTTCAGGTATTGCTAGGATCCTAGCTAACTGCATGCGGTCTTTAAAACCATGCTGTGTGGCTGCATAAACAGTAATTTTCCCTTCTTCCTCAGGAACGACCACTCCTCCCTCTGTTTCCATATAGGCATGCATTTGTCTTGGAGTTTCATAGGTATCCTCCACAACATATGGACAATTATCCAGCTCTATTAAAACTTGTTCACTACTTTTATAGCTTGCACGATGCAGCACATTACCTTCTGGGTGTAATGGAATACTTGAATTAGATAATGCTTTTTCTGGACTATCCATGACCTCCAGCGGCACATATTCTACTTTAATAAGCGAAAGAGCCTTCTCTGCTATCTCCTCACTTTTCGCTGCCACAGCTGCAACTGCATCTCCTACATAACGAACAATATCCTCACATAAAACTGGCTGATCTGGAAAAATGAGTCCAAAACGATTCAATCCAGGCACATCTTTATAAGTAATAACTGCTACAACGCCATCAAGTTGTTCAGCATCTTCTGTGTCGATTGACCGTATTTTTGCATGCTGAAAAGAGCTCCTTAACACTTTACCAAATAACATGTTTGGGAAGGAATAATCTGTTAAA
Organism: Bacillus sp. (in: firmicutes); assembly: GCA_031180405.1. Taxonomy (GTDB): domain Bacteria; phylum Bacillota; class Bacilli; order Bacillales; family Bacillaceae; genus Metabacillus. Next base: position 5,167 of record JAPSLU010000185.1, read on the forward strand.
TATTTCAATGACCCTGTTACTTTATCAAAACCATCAGGCCGTATTCTCCATTTGCTTTGATAATTTTGTCTAGTTAACTTCACTTTACCCCTCCTCTCTTAAAAAAGATGAGAATTCAGTTAAAAGAATGTTTGCAGCAACTTTTTTCCTATATGTTTCTGTGATGAATGGATCTGAATATGAATGAAATTCTTCTAATATTTTTCTATATAAAACCTCTCGCTTTTTTATTCCTTCTAATAAAAGTTGCTCGACACCCCTAAGCCTATCAGGTCGATGATTTCCTCCACCAACAGCTATTCGAATATAGTGAAGCTTTCCTTCAATTTCTTCCTTCCAATGAGCACTTATTGTAACCAAAGAAGGTATGAACGCTTCCCGTCTCCCTACCTTTTGATAAAAACTCTTTGTACCTTCAATAAAGCATGGAATAATGATCTCAAGTAATAAGAAGGATGGTAGATTTTTTTTCATAAGCCATTCCGAAAGCAACATCACTCGAACATCGTCTTGTACTGCCAGTTTTACCTCTGCATTTAATGCTAGAAGTGCAGGGATTGTATCACCTAGTTGACTCGCCACATTTCCTCCGATCGTTGCTCGATTACGTACTGCTGGAGCAGCGATATTACGACAGGCTTTTACTAGTATTGGAGCGTGTTTTACAAGTAATGGGTGTGTCATACACTCAGCAATAGTAGTCAGTGCTCCAATTGAAATTTTTGAACAGCCATCATATTCAAAACAACCAATTTTCTTTAATTGATTAAGTGAGGATAGATTTATTAAAGATTTCGGAAGTGGGTTACCCGTTTCCCAATGTAATTGGAGAAGAGTTCCTCCAGCAACTAAAGCACCATCTGACATTTCCTTCTGTATGAAGACTTCCTTTATATCTACTGGGTGTTTAACGATAATTTTAGATTTTGTCAAAGCAACTTCTTGATCACCCTTCACATGATTACCTCATTCCCTTATAGATATTTTATGAAGGCTCTTAAAAAATTGTTGCTAACTGGCCTAATTTCTATTTAAAAACAGTGTTTTATAGCAGATAAGGTACTCTACTCTAAGAAGAAAAGATGCCACTAGACTTGATACAGGGCTATTTCCTTCAAGTTAATAATAGCAACAAAGTTTACGAAAACAGCCTTTATGAATGGTATTTGGTGTTTAACGGGGAAGGAGAAATTACTCCTTATGAGATTGAAAGACTGTTGTTAAATAAAGATGCTTAGAATGTTCATACTGTTCCTTTGTATCCACATCCATTAATTTTGTTGGCTCCACGTTCACATTTACTCCTTTTAACACACCTTGCTTTATTAAGCTCCTAGCCCCATGATCACCACGAATTGACAACAGGTATGGGAATGCTTTTTGATGAAATAAAATGGGTGGCTTAACACGTTCTCCATCAAAGGCTGCTACAAAATCTCTCCCCTTTTTTGATTGATGAATAAGCTTGTCAATAATATGTTTCGTTATAAATGGTTGATCGGCTAAAAAAATGACTACGGCATCCGCCCCTATTTGTATTGCCCGTTGAATTCCAATTCGAAGCGAATATGATTGACCTAAATGAGCTTGTAAACTAATAATATTTTCCCAATGCACTGAGTTTGTGAGCAGTGATTCAATAGAACGAAGCCATGACGTTTGTATATCTTTAGTAACAATGAGAAGAGAATTTATGTTTGATTGCACGATTTCTTTTAATGCCACTGTCCCAAGAGGATCACCTGCAAATGGCAATGATAGCTTACAAGTCCCCATTCGTGAACTATGACCAGCAGCAAGATAAATTCCAACTATGTTTTCATAAGGCACTGACTCTCCTCCTTGTCTTATAATGAATTAATTCAGCCATAATGCTTATGGCTATTTCATGAGGACCTTCTGCTCCAATATCTAAGCCTACAGGAAAGTGAACCCAGTCTGGAACAACCCTTCCGTTTAATAACCGTTTTGCTCGATCTTTAGAACCTAAAATACCTAAATAACGAAACCTTTTCTTCAATAACAAGGAAAGTAATTCAAGGTCCTTTTGAAAATGGTGTGTCATTAGTACAATTGAATCTTGAACTGAAAAGGAGAAGTTTTCCGCAAATTCCTTTGGATTTACTATTTTTGTTTGTGTTGAAAAGGGGGAATTCTGTTCGTGGCAATACGCTGGTCTCCAGTCAGCTACTATTACTTGAAAGCCAGTTAAATGGGCTAGATGGGCAAGTGGTATTGCATCTATTCCAGCGCCATAAATAAAGAGCCTTGGTCTTGCTGGTATTTCTTGCTTAAAGAAAATTGAATTTTTATATTCCGTTAATTTGTTTACTTCAATCTCATTTAAGTTAGGTACATCTCCTTTCCACTCTCCAAAATATTCTGCTGCGTCAGTGAAAAAAAGATAGTCTGTTACAACCCCTTCAGCCGTCATCTTTTTTATATGTGTAACGGATTGACCATTATCAATCAATTCCCTTACTTTCTTTAAATGGGTGGTAAATAAAGGTGTTAAATTTTCCAAAACAACTTTAATCATGCCATTACATCCAACACCTTGGCCCCATGATAGATCATCTTCTGCTGATAAATCATATGTCACAACGGTCGATTCTAGTTGGTTTTCCATATCTTTTGACCTCGCAAGCAAATCCTCTTCAAGACATCCGCCACTTAACAACCCAGTTTTCTTTCCATTTTCATCAAAAAGCATCATGGATCCAGCCTTTTTATAGGCAGATCCATCAACATTTACAATTGTAGCTAAAACCTTTTTACCTGATGTTTGTGATATCGTATCAAGTATTTCATAGATATCTGTTCGCATCCGCTCCCACCTTTTCACCAATCAGCATCATTTTCTTAACCGATCGTTGTATTTACTTTTGAAATTCGACGAAGTAATCGTTTAATAGACTGATTGGCTTCTTTGAGCACAATGGGTTTATCAATGGTCTTTAACTTGCCATTTTCCATAACGATTTTCCCATTAATTATAGTCGTTTCCACATCAGCTCGTGTAGCTGAATAAACAATCCTTGAGATCGGGTCAACATCTGATGAAGGATACGTATGAAAATCATTTAGATCTAATATAACAAGATCCGCCTTCTTTCCAACTTCCAAGCTACCAATCTCATTTTCCATCCCCATTGCTTCGGCTCCTCCCATGGTTGCCAAACGTAATACTTTTTTCGCATCCATTATTGTTGGACCATGTGTAGGTTTTTGAATTAAAGCAGTAAGTCTCATCTCATTAAACATATCCAAATTATTATTACATGGTGCACCGTCAGCACCAAGGCTTAAGTACACTCCGTTATCAAGCATTTCTGGTGTATTAGCAATTCCAGAAGCTAATTTTAAATTCGAACCAGGACAATGGCTCACTTTTACACCCTTTTCGCGAATAATTCTTTTTTCTTCATCATCTAACCAGATACAGTGGGCTAATAAAAGACGAGGGCTCGCTAAACCAATATGATCTAAATACACAATATTTCTCATTCCACGTTCAGCTTCAACAATTTCAATTTCCTTTTGATTTTCTGAAGCGTGAGTGTGCACCATAACTTGATACCTTTCCGATAAATCTCTCACCTGAGTAAGCATTGATTCTGTACAAGAAATAACAAAGCGAGGTGAGAATGCGTAGCGTATCCTTCCATTGTCATAATTGTGCCATTTCTCCAACAAATCAACACTTTCTTGAATCGATTGAGTTGTATTTTCTAACAAAATCGGTGGAACATGTTCTCCCTGATCCATCATTACTTTTCCAGCAATGGC
>JAPSLU010000186.1 GCA_031180405.1 Bacillus sp. (in: firmicutes)
AATTCAACAGCACGTTCATTAATATCAATCATATCAACATGTCTGTTAAAATGTTTTGCAACAGAAAGACCAATAGGACCATACCCACATCCAACATCAAGTATTTCTCCAGCAATATCCGGTAAATAAAACGACTCTATTAAAAGGCGGGAACCAAAATCTACTTCATTCTTTGAAAACACCCCACGATCACTTTGAAAAGTAAAGAGGTGATCCTTTAAAGTAAAAGACCATGTTTTTCGATCACTTTGTACAGTTGGCTTTTCAGAATAATAATGATCACTCATTTGAGTTCCTCCTCTTTCAGAAGATTAGGTTTTACATATCTCCTTTATTTTATACAAAATTATTTTTGATACATAAAAAGCTCGCCTATGATGGCGAGCTTTTTATATGAGTATATAAATTACTTAACTTCTACAGAAGCGCCAACTTCTTCAAGTTTAGCTTTTAATTCTTCAGCTTCTTCTTTAGAAACGCCTTCTTTAAGTGCTTTTGGAGCGTTATCTACTAATTCTTTAGCTTCTTTTAAGCCTAAGCCAGTAGCTTCACGTACAACTTTGATAACTTTGATTTTTTGTCCGCCAGCACTTGCAAGTACTACGTCAAATTCAGTTTGTTCTGCAGCAGCTTCGCCACCAGCAGCAGCAACAGCTACAGGAGCTGCAGCAGTTACACCAAACTCTTCTTCGATTGCTTTAACTAAGTCGTTTAATTCTAAAACAGTCATATTTTTAACTGCTTCAATGATTTGTTCTTGAGTCATTATAATTTCCTCCAATTAATAGTTTATTGTCAAGCTAAATAATTCTAGTTTGTTCGAATTAAGCACCTTGTTCTTCTTTTTGATCTGCAACTGCTTTAGTAGCAAGAGCAAAGTTACGAATAGGAGCTTGAAGAACGCTAAGCAACATAGAAAGTAAACCTTCGCGTGATGGAAGTTCAGCAAGAGCTTTAACTTCTTCAACAGATGCGACATTACCTTCGATAACACCAGCTTTAATTTCAAGAGCTTCGTGCTTTTTAGCAAAATCGTTAAGGATTTTTGCTGGAGCCACAACATCCTCATTACTGAAAGCAATCGCGTTTGGTCCAGTTAGAACATCGTTAAGACCAGTAAGCTCAGCTAGCTCAACAGCACGACGAGTCATTGTGTTTTTGTAAACTTTGAAGTCGATCCCTGCTTCACGTAATTGCTTACGTAATTCAGTCACTTCACTAACAGTAAGTCCACGGTAATCTACAACGATAGTAGATTTACTTTCACGGAACTTAGTAGAGATTTCATCTACAATCTGTTTCTTTTGTTCGATAATTGCGCTCATTGTTACACCTCCTGTAGATTCAAGTAACACTAGTACCGTTCGGTGATGGTCATTAAAAAACCTCCACGATAGACATGGAGGTTTGTATATACAATAAGCAAAAACATGCTTTATTCGTAAATACACCTCGGTAGGATATTTAAGCAAATGCACCTACTGTCTACGGTATAGCGATATTTATTTAAAACAACATTGATTATTATATAAAAACTTCTTCACGAAGTCAATAGTTATTATTTTACAGCGAAGCTAGATGAATCAACTTTCACACCAGGTCCCATAGTAGAAGTAGCATTAACGCTCTTCATGTAAGTACCTTTAGCTGCAGAAGGCTTAGCTTTCAGTAATGTTTCATAAACAGTTGTGAAGTTCTCAACTAGTTTGCTATCTTCAAAAGAAACTTTTCCGATAGGAACATGGATGATACCAGCTTTATCAAGACGGTATTCAACTTTACCAGCTTTGATTTCATTAACTGCCTTTGTAACATCGAAAGTAACTGTTCCAGTTTTAGGGTTCGGCATTAAACCTTTTGGTCCTAGTACACGACCTAATTTACCAACTTCACCCATCATGTCAGGTGTAGCAACGATTACGTCAAACTCAAACCAACCTTGTTGGATTTTGTTGATGTAATCAGTATCTCCTACATAATCAGCACCTGCTGCTTCAGCTTCTTTCGCTTTTTCACCTTTAGCAAACACTAATACACGTTGAGTTTTACCAGTACCATTTGGAAGTACTACTGCTCCACGGATTTGTTGGTCAGCTTTCTTAGGATCTACGCCTAAACGAAAAGCAACCTCTACAGTCGCATCAAATTTTGCTACACTAGTCTTTTTAACTAGCTCAACAGCTTCTTGAACCGCATAGAATTTTGTGCGGTCAACAAGTTTTGCAGCTTCTAAAAACTTTTTACCTTTTTTAGCCATTTTTATTTCCTCCTTAGTGGTTTTAGCGGAATAACCTCCCACGAATAAAGGTTGCGAACTTGTTTTTAAGCAAACTCGCAACCCCCTAAAACATACCAGACTAATTTATCATTAGTCTTCGATAACGATACCCATACTACGTGCAGTACCTTCAACCATACGCATTGCTGATTCAACGCTTGCTGCGTTTAAATCAGGCATTTTTGTTTCAGCGATTTCACGTACTTTGTCACGTTTAACAGTCGCTACTTTATTACGGTTTGGTTCACCAGAACCTGACTCAATTCCAGCTGCTTTCTTAAGTAATACAGCAGCGGGTGGAGTTTTCGTAATAAATGTAAATGAACGGTCCTCGAATACCGTGATTTCAACTGGAATGATTAAACCAGCTTGATCAGCTGTACGAGCGTTAAACTCTTTACAGAATCCCATGATATTAACACCAGCTTGACCTAATGCTGGACCAACTGGTGGAGCCGGATTAGCTTTAGCTGCAGGAATTTGCAATTTCACAATTTTAATTACTTTTTTAGCCACGAGACACACCTCCTTAAGTCCGTGATGTGGTAAATGGGTTAAAACCCTCCCACTCATCTAGCCACTCGATTTACGAATGGGTAAAATTCGGGCAACTCATTCCAGAGTTTACCTACCCTTATACATTCAGAAATGAATATTTCTGATCAAAACTATATCTCATTGTATCGAGACATACTGACCTATGAAATATTACCACTTTTCGTAAATGATTTCAAGTTTTTTTACATCATAATTTAGTAACTTGCGCAAAATCCAATTCTACAGGCGTTTCACGTCCGAACATATTTACAAGAACCTTTAGTTTGTTCTTATCTTGATCGATTTCTTCAATCGATCCCGTAAAGTTAGCAAACGGACCTTCTGTTACTTTAACAGTTTCTTTTAATTCATAATCAATTTCAACACGACGCTCATCCATACCCATACGTTTCAGAATAAAATTCACTTCATCAGGTAATAGCGGTGTCGGCTTTGAACCATGACCAGCAGATCCAACGAAACCAGTTACACCTGGTGTATTTCTAACAACGTACCAAGAGTCATCAGTCATTACGATTTCAACCAATACATATCCAGGGAAAACCTTTTTCTTTACTACCTTCTTTTTACCGTCCTTAAAATCTGTTTCTTCTTCTTCAGGCACAACAACACGGAAGATTTTATCTTCCATTCCCATCGATTCTACACGCTTCTCAAGATTTGCTTTTACTTTATTTTCATAGCCTGAGTAAGTGTGTACTACATACCAATTCTTTTCCATAGTATCAGGACAACTTGTCCTTCCCTCCCCACAATAGGTTAATTAACAATCTATTTCACTCTGCTTCTACTTTTTTATACAATGAAAAAACCCGTTTAACGGGTTTTGCAGACAAAGTTTAATATTTTCTATTATAGCACGATTTTCCATTTGTTATTCAAAAAACAAACGAATTAAAGAAGAAATACCTAGGTCTATAACCGCAAAGAATACTGCTACAAACGTCACAGTCGAAACAACCGTAATCGTATACTTTGTTAGTTCTTTACCTTTAGGCCAACTAACCTTTTTCATTTCACGAGTAACATCTCGGAAAAAACTAATTAAACGTTGCATTGAGCTACCTCCAGGAATAATAGGAAAACTTCGTGTAAGAATTAAAATAAGTGCTATTTTGTCTCACGGTGGTTTGTATGCGAATTACATACTTTGCAAAACTTCTTTACGTCTAACCGATCATCTGAACTAGTGCTTTTCATCGTAGTATAATTTCGACTTCCACACGATGTGCATGCCATAATTATTTTCTTTCGCATGTCATCACCTACCGCAACATTTTATTCTTTAAAACTGTATCACAGTAAAATTTTTTCGTCAATAAACGATAAAATATACCTATTGTATTGTTTATAAACTAATCTCTCTCAATTCTATATAGCGTTCAAGCTTTCTCTTTACCCGTTGGAGCGCATTATCTATTGACTTCACATGTCGGTTTAACTCTTCAGATATTTCGTGGTAGGATCTCCCATCTAAATATAGAACTAAAACTTTTCTTTCGAGATCGCTTAATAATTCTCCCATTTTTACCTCAATATCATCAAATTCTTCTTGATTAATAATGAGCTCTTCTGGATCCATCACTTTGGCGCCAGTAATAACATCCATAAGTGTCCGATCTGATTCTTCATCATAAATTGGCTTGTCCAATGAAACATAGGAATTTAGCGGAATATGCTTTTGGCGAGTTGCAGTTTTAATAGCGGTAATGATTTGCCTTGTAATACATAACTCAGCAAATGCTTTAAATGAAGTTAGCTTGTCCTCCTTAAAGTCTCGGATAGCTTTATATAGACCAATCATTCCTTCTTGGATAATATCCTCCCGATCTGCACCGATAAGAAAATAGGATCTTGCCTTTGCCCTAACAAAATTACGATATTTTGTTATTAAGTAGTCTAGCGCTTCACTTTCCCCATAATGAACAAGTTCAATTATTTGCTCATCTTCCAATAATTCTAACTCTTCCTTGTTGACTTTACCCTTGTTGATTGGTGAATTCAAGCCGATCCCCCCGACCGCACGCAAGATAACAATATTATACAGTATGAATTTTGAAAGCGTCAACCAACTATAAATCGCCTCTTCGCCATTTTTCTAGTTTTTCCATAACATCCTCTGGAATGGCAATTTTTGATGCTGGTCGTTTCTCCTCAATCTTCTTCACTTTATGTTTAATTCTACTTTCGATAGAATTCATTTCATTTAACAGTTCCCTCGCTGATTTCCTCAATGCTCCTTGACCAAATATTGCCCATTGTTCCGTAAAATCAGATGTAGCTACATGGACCTGGGTCTTGATATTACTTAATGAAATGGCTAGCTTTTCAATTCTTTCATCTGCCGTTTCATTTTCACGAGTAAATATTACCTCTACACGATGATTTTTCTGTTTTTTTTCGATACCCTTTACCATATGGGCATCAAAAACAATCATAACTCTAAAGCCCGTAAATGCCTGATACTCAGCCATCTTTTCAATTAAAAGATCCCGCGCTTCTGCCAATCCATTTTTCTTTAACTTCTGTAAGTCGGGCCAAGCGCCAATAATGTTATATCCATCTACCAATAGGATATCCATTTCACACTACTCCCCTAAAGGATATCGCTTTCTATATACCTCATACATTAAAAGACTAGCCGCTACTGATGCATTTAGTGAGGTTACATGGCCAACCATCGGCATTTTGATAAGAAAATCACATTTTTCCTTAATTAATCTACCAATCCCTTTTCCTTCACTGCCTATAATTAAGGCTATGGACATCTTACCATCGAGGTTACGATAATCATCTGCCCCTTTGGCATCAGTTCCAACAATCCATACTCCTTTTTCTTTTAGCTCATCGATAGTTCTTGCCATATTTGTTACTCTTGCAACAGGTATATGCTCAATAGCCCCAGTTGAAGATTTCGCAACCGTTGCAGTAAGCCCAACAGCTCTTCGCTTTGGAATCACAATCCCATGCGCACCAACTGCATCTGCCGTTCTCATGATGGATCCCAAATTGTGCGGGTCTTCTATTTCATCTAAAAGTAATAAAAAAGGCAGTTCACCTCGTTCTTCTGCTACTTTTAGGATATCATCAACATGAACATATTCATAAGCAGCAACCTGTGCGACAACACCTTGGTGGTTCCCTTCGACCATCTGATCAATTTTCTTTTTCGGAACAAAATTAATTGTTATTCCTCTTTCTTTCGCTAGCTTTGTTATTTGTTGAGCTTGTCCTTTTAAAGAGTTTTCAGCTACCCATATTTTATTTATATCTCTCGAGGATTTTAGCACTTCAATGACCGGATTACGCCCAATAATTAAATCTTCACTCATGATATTCCCTCCTTTCCACCGTCTACAAATTCAAATGATTGTTGAATAAGTTCATCAAGACGTTCATGTTTTTTCTCTAAATATAAGTGTCCAATTAACGCTTCAAACGACGTACTGTACCTATAGGTTTGTACGTCTGTATTTTTGGGGATCGTCCCCGATTTCGCATTTCTCCCCCGCCTTAACACCGCTTCTTCCTCTTCAGAGAAAATCCCCTGCGAATAGAAATGGTGTAAAACACTTGCCTGCGCTTTCGCTGATACAAATCTTTTTGCTTGGTTATGAAGCTGATTTGGGCGAATCGTCCCCTTTGTTAAAAGGTAATGCCTAACATAGATCTCAAAAACAGCATCACCCATATAGGCCAATGCTAAGCTGTTTAAATGCTTAACATCTTTAATTGTCTTAACATCTAAAAACATGATGGTCCTCTTTTCTTAAAAAAGTGGCAGAGTTAAACTAAAGCGCAAGCGCCTTGGTCAGCATGGGACAAATATAACACTCTGCCATCTCCCTCACTATTTATCTTTATTCCCTATTTTTACATCCCGTAATCAATTACGCTTCCATCTCGTCCCTTGAGGAGTATCCTCTAGAATGATGTTCAAGTCTTTTAATTTATCACGGATTTCATCTGATAAGGCAAAATTACGATCTTTTCTTGCTTGAATCCGTTGTTCAATCATCATTTCAATTTCTTCATCCAATAGTTCAGTGGATCCAAACGTAACACCTAAGACATTACCTAATTGGTCAAATTGATCCAGGAAAGCCTGAATCACTTCTTCAGATGTATTTTGCTCTTGCATATAGTAATTCGCCTGTTTTGATAAATCGAACAGAACTGAAATTGCATTGGCGGTATTAAAATCATCGTTCATTTCTTTGATAAATTGTTCCCGATAGCTATTAATCTTATCAAGCCACTCTTGATCATTTTCTGTTAAGTTGTTGCTGCTATTTTTACGATGTTTAAGGTTACCGTATGCTGTTGTCAATCTGTCAAAAGCGTTCTTTGTACTTTCAAGTAACTCTTGAGAGAAGTTAATTGGATGTCTATAGTGTACAGAAAGCATAAAGAATCGGACAACCTGCGGATCAATTTCTTTAATAATATCGTGAACTAAAACAAAGTTGCCTAATGATTTTGACATCTTTTCATTATTGATATTAATATAACCGTTATGCATCCAATACTTTGAGAATACCTTTCCACTGACAGCCTCTGATTGAGCAATTTCATTCTCGTGATGAGGGAAAGTCAGATCCTGACCACCTGCATGAATATCAATGGTATCGCCTAAATATTTCTTTGCCATAGCAGAGCACTCAATGTGCCAGCCCGGTCGACCTTTACCCCAAGGACTTTCCCAGGAAATTTCGCCCTCTTTTGCTGCTTTCCAAAGAACAAAATCTAGTGCATCTTGTTTTTTATCGCCTACTTCAATCCGATTTCCAAGGCGTAGCTCTTCAATCGACTGGTGGGATAACTTACCATATTCTTTAAACTCGCGGGTTCTGTAATAAACATCTCCACCTGCTTCATAGGCAAACCCTTTATCAATCAACGCTTGAATAAACTCTATAATAATATCGATGTTCTCGGTTACGCGTGGATGAATGGTAGCACGCTTGCATCCTAGTGCTGAAACATCTTCATAATACGCATCAATAAACCGATCTGCTATTGTAGGAACATCTTCACCAAGTTCATTTGCTGCTTTAATTAATTTATCATCTACATCTGTAAAGTTTGAAATGAAGTTTACTTCATATCCGCTAAATTCTAAGTATCTTCTAACTGTGTCATACACAATTGCCGGTCTAGCGTTGCCTATATGGATATAGTTATAGACGGTAGGTCCACACACATACATTTTTACTTTCCCTGCTTCTAAGGGTTCAAATGTTTCTTTTTGTCTGGTTAGCGTATTGTACAACTTTATTGTCATATTCACTCGTTCCCTTCCTCATTTGCTGTACCTCATATCTTAAATTGGCTAATTCTGCTTCTAATTCTTTAAAACGGTCTGCAACAGGATCTGGTAAATCGCAATGGTTAAGATCCTGACCAACACGTTTCCCGTTTTGAATCACAACTTTTCCAGGTATTCCCACTACCGTAGAATGGTCAGGTACATCTTTTAGTACAACAGATCCTGCTCCTATTTTAGAGTATGCCCCTACTGTAATAGAGCCTAATACTTTTGCTCCTGTTGCAATTAAGGCATGATCCTTTATGGTAGGGTGTCTCTTTCCTTTTTCCTTACCAGTTCCGCCTAAAGTAACGCCTTGAAAAACCGTAACATTATCTCCAATTTCACATGTTTCACCGATGACAACACCCATTCCATGATCAATAAAGAAACGACGCCCTATTCTTGCTGCTGGATGAATCTCTACTCCTGTAAAAAATCTACTAATTTGTGAAACAGCCCTTGCTAAAAAAAACAGCTTCTTTTTATACAAGGCATGCGCAATACGATGGCTCCAAATAGCGTGCAGTCCCGAATAAGTTAATATAACTTCAAAATAACTTCTTGCTGCAGGGTCTTGTTCGAAAACAATATCCACGTCTTCCTTCATCATTTTTAACATTTTTTTCCTCCAATCTCATTTTAGTTTAAGAGAATTGCCAACTTTATTTTTAAATATAAAAAAAGCGCCTCTGTACAAACG
>JAPSLU010000187.1 GCA_031180405.1 Bacillus sp. (in: firmicutes)
CTGTTGTTGCTGACCCTGTTGTTTTTTCTGCACTTGTTGTTGTTGCTGACCCTGTTGTTTTTGCTGCACCTGTTGTTGCTGCTGACCCTGTTGACTTTGTTGCACTTGTTGTTGCTTTGGGTCCTCCTGTCGTTGCTGTTCTTGTTGTGCTTGAGTATTTGCCTGTGCCTTGTATTGCTTTTCTTGCTCTGCTTTTCTTTGTTCAGCCACGGATCTGGCTTTCTGGATTTCTTGTTCTGTTGGGGCTGATTGAATACTTAAGGGAACCCCTCCATAGTGAGTGAATCTTCTCCCCTTATTAATTTGTTCATAGACATAATCCCGATAATAATTTGTTGAATTTACTAACATATCCTTTGTGTTTTGACCTACTAATCCGTCAACTCTCTCCAAACCAAACATATCTTGAAAGTTTTTTACCGCCCAATACGTACTCCAGCCGTATACACCATCAATCGGGCCATGATAATAACCGTTATATTGCAGTCTAGCTTGTAATTCAATTACATCACTCCCTGTTGCACCTCTCTGAATAATTTGTTGTGAAAAAGCATGTGCCTCTGGGATGTTTTGCGAAAAAAATTGAAATGTGATAGAAGTAAATGCCATGACTACAACCATCATCAATATGCGCATCTTTTTCATGTTGCTGCCTCCTCATGTAGATGTAGTTGCTTAAATGTATTTTTTGTAGTCTTTGGTATTTTATTCATCCAAAAAAGTCATCACCCAATTCCAACAAATCTTGGCATTTAAAATGACAAAAAAAATAAGCCACACTAATGTAGCTTTGAGTCAATCATTTTTATTCTAGCTTTTTTAGCTTTATGTAAAGCAAACCACCAAAGAAACAACATAAAAGGAACCATTATGTATTTCCAGTTTAAATAGCTGAGTAGTATTGAATCATAAATCGAATGCAAAAGGATTGGTATTGTGCATGAAAACAAAATCCATTTTGTTCGCTGCTCTGATGTTGTAAACTTCCCTTTACCTAAGTAATATCCCATAATAACACCAAATAGAGCATGGCTTGAAACCGGTAATATAGCTCTCCCTAGCGCATATTCTACTCCATTTGCAAAAAGATATAAAATATTTTCTAATGAGGCAAATCCTAGTGATACGGAAACACCATAAACAATACCATCATAGTGTTCATTAAATTGAACATGCTGATAAATAGTAAAAAACAAAACAAACCACTTAAAGAATTCCTCTAAAAAGCCCACCGCAACAAATGTATATAGAAATTGTGAAGCAAAAACAGCTTCAATTTCCAAGATATATTGGATAAACATAATTGGAAAAACAAGCAGAGCCCCAAATATAAACGAACGCAGTACTAAAGTGACAGGCTCTGTTTCGTACTGATCTTTCAAGTAAAAATAACTTAACAAAGCAAGACCTGGGGCTATGCCCGCAGAAATAATTGCAATCATTCACAGGCCTCTTTTCCATAAAAACTTAAAAATACCTTTTATTTAGTATATGTATAAATTTAATAATATGATAGAATTCACTTTATTTATCGTATCATGATATCGTAAAATTGGAAATGTCTGAATATGAAAAAACAAGCATATTACTATTATTTGAAGGAGTTTAACGAAAATGCAAAAAAACATTTTACTTATCCATACAGGTGGTACCATATCGATGAAAGAGGACCACAAGACAGGGGAAGTGAAACCAGGGAGTAAAAACCCATTAATGGATTATATAAAAGAATTACCAGATATCAATCTTATTACGAAGGAATTATTTCATCTACCTTCTCCACATATTACACCAGTGAATATGTTGCAGCTTAAAGATTATATTGAGGAAGAAGCAAAAACAAAAGACTTAGCTGGGGTTGTCATTACACACGGAACAGATACGCTCGAAGAAACAGCATTTTTTCTAGATGTCACTTTGTCATTATCTATACCAGTTGTATTGACAGGGGCAATGAGGTCTAGTAATGAAATAGGTTCTGATGGTCTTTATAATTTATTATCTGCAATAAAAGTATCAGTTTCTGATCAAGCCAAATCTTTGGGTGTACTGGTTGTAATGAATGATGAAATTCATACAGCTAAAAATGTAACGAAAACTCATACTAGCAATTTGGCAACTTTTCAAAGTCCACAATACGGACCGATAGGAATTGTTAATAAAGGAGGGGTTTTCTTCCATCACACTCCAATCCCAAATAAACCTTTGCAAGTTTCATCTTTAAATAAGAATGTTTTTCTAATGAAAGCTTTTGCTGGAATGGATAGTAGTCTTTTAAAAGGAATTGAGCAATTAAACCCTGATGGACTTGTAATTGAAGCATTAGGTCAAGGGAATTTACCCCCAATGATGCTACCCGGGTTAAAAAACATGCTAGATAAAAACATTCCAATCGTCCTTGTTTCCCGATGTTTTAATGGTATAGCCCAAGATGTGTACGGTTATGAAGGTGGAGGCAGACAACTTAAGGAGATGGGCTTGATTTTCAGTAATGGATTAAATGGACAAAAAGCAAGAATCAAGCTTATGATCGCACTTGAAACAACAAAAGATAGAAATGATCTTGAAGGGATTTTCTCTACTTAAATTATTAAGATTTATAAAATCAATGAAAAAGTGAAAAGGGAAAACGTTTATTCCCCTCTTCACTTTACTTATTATTACGTATAGCTTCATATATTAATTCTCCATGAAAACGGCCATTTTCAATAAATATTTCATTTGCATTATTCCCTGCCGCAATCACCCCTGCTATGTATATACCTTTTATGTTTGTTTCCATAGTCTCTACATTAAAGGTAGGTCTTCCTGTTTCTAAATCGATTGTAATACCCATTTTTTTTAAAAACTCATGGTCAGGATGATATCCGGTCATTGCAAAAACAAAATCATTTTTAATACTTCTTGTTTCTTCCCCTATTTTATAAACAACCACATCTTCTTGAATTTCAAGAAGATTTGCATGAAATTCCATCCTAATTGTTCCATTTCTCACTAGAGATTCAAATTCTGGTAATATCCATGGTTTTATGCTTGTAGAATATTGACTACCTCTGTAAAGCACGGTAACTCTTGCTCCCGCCTTTACTAATTCTAAAGCTGCGTCAACACTAGAATTTTTCCCACCTATAACCACTACATCTTTATCAAAATATGGGTGTGCTTCTTTGAAATAATGAAATACCTTTGGTAAACTTTCGCCTGGGATATTTAGGTAATTCGGATGATCATAATATCCGGTTGCAATGACAACTTGTTTGGCCTCATACGTTTCTTTATTAGTTGTCACAATAAACCTTTGCTCATCTTTTTTCTCAACCTTTTCAACTTTCTCAAATGCATTGATTCTTAAATTCTTCCTTCTGACAACTTCGCGATAGTATGCTAATGCTTGATTCCGAACTGGCCTTCTATTTTCGGTAATAAATGGAATATCTCCAATTTCCAACTTCTCACTTGAACTGAAAAACATTTGATGTGTCGGATAATGATAAATCGCATTTACGATGTTACCTTTTTCAATAACTAATGGTTTGTCCCCTAATTTAGATAAGGCAATTGCTGCTGACAAGCCACAAGGACCTCCACCAATAATAATTGTTCCTTCTATTATCAAATAAACTCACTCCAATACCCTAGATAGTTAAATGATTTTACCTAATAAAACTAAAAACAAAAAAGAGACCAACTTTAGTAACATCGAGCCCCTTTTCTCAATTGTTAGTCCTAAGAACAAACAATTCCTAAAGTGGCTAGACACTATAAAGTCATCGTCTCCTATTTACAAACCTTAAATTAAATCCAGCCTCTAAATCTCGATGCTTCAGCCATTTTGCGAACTCCAACCATGTATGCAGCTAAACGCATGTCGATCCTTCGATTCTGACTTGTATCATAAATATTGTTAAAGGATTTAACCATAACTTGTTCAAGTTTTTCCTCTACTTCTTCTTCTGTCCAATAATAACCTTGATTATTTTGGACCCATTCAAAGTATGAAACGGTTACACCACCTGCACTCGCTAACACATCAGGAACTAATAATACTCCTCGCTCAGACAGGATTCTCGTTGCTTCTAGTGTAGTTGGACCATTCGCAGCTTCAACAACGATACTTGCACGAATATTTGCCGCATTTTCTTCCGTGATTTGATTCTCAATTGCTGCTGGTACTAAAATATCACAATCAAGCTCGAGCAGCTCTTTATTTGTTATGGTATCGTTAAACAGTTTAGTCACTGTTCCAAAGCTATCGCGTCGGTCAAGTAAATAATCTATATCTAAACCATTTGGATCGTGCAGACCACCATAAGCGTCAGAAATACCAACGATCTTCGCTCCTGCATCATGCATAAATTTTGAAAGGTAGCTACCTGCGTTTCCAAATCCTTGCACAACTACTTTTGCCCCTTCCAGATTAATGCCTTTTTTCTTAGCTGCTTCACGAATACAAATTGTTACTCCCTTTGCAGTTGCTGACTCACGCCCATGTGAGCCTCCTAATACAAGCGGCTTACCAGTGATAAACCCAGGTGAATTAAACTCATCGATACGGCTGTATTCATCCATCATCCATGCCATAATTTGTGAATTTGTAAAAACATCTGGTGCAGGAATATCCTTTGTAGGTCCAACGATTTGACTTATCGCACGAACATATCCCCGACTTAATCGTTCAAGCTCTCTAAAAGACATGTCTCTTGGATCACAAACAATTCCACCCTTACCTCCACCATATGGAAGATCAACGATACCACATTTTAAACTCATCCATATTGAAAGTGCTTTAACCTCTTTTTCTGTAACATTTGGATGAAACCTGATTCCACCTTTAGTTGGACCAACTGCATCATTATGCTGTGCTCTGTATCCAGTGAATATTTTCACGGATCCGTCATCCATACGTACAGGTATTTTCACAGTCATTAATCTAATTGGTTCTTTTAATAATTCATATACTTCTTCAGGATACCCTAGTTTGTCAAGGGCATTATGTATCACCGTTTGAGTTGATTTTAACACATCTAATTTATCATTTTGTGCATCGGTGTTTTTCTCGGCTACCATTAAAGTTAACCTCCTAAATCTAATCAGTAAATGAAAGAATGTCCACCTTTCATGACATAGTATACACTTTCAAGGCGCTAATGCAAAGAAGAAATACCATAATTATCACAATTTCATTACTAGCACAAACGATATTACAACTAAAACATTTAATCTTTTTCTTTACCTTTACTTTCATACTTTTTTATTTAAAATGGTTAACAATAAATATACAAAAAAAGGTGAACTTAACCTGATTTCTACTCTATCTTGGAACCTCTGCTTTAAAGGTTCAAAGATTTGAGACAACAGGCTAAACTCACCAATCTTCATCGATATGATAAAAGCTTGACTATGATTTTTCCCAAAAATGCTGGTAAATTTCCTTCAGTGCTTTATCTTTTATAATCACTTTTCCATATTCTTTTAATCTATGGACAGTTAAGGTAGATGGACTACCAAATTCAGCTAAAATTGAGACAAGATTATCGATATCAACCGGCTGTTCATCGTTTAATAATAAAAAATAACGATTTTGGTAATGAATAATCATTCCATCATGAATGTTTTGACGATACAAATAATTTGAAAGTTGGATAATGGCTTCAAATGATTCAAATTCATAAATGACATCAAAGCTTTCATCTAACTTTACCTGCATCTCAATATATTCATCCGAAAAATCATCTTCTAATTCGTCTGTTACTTGGCTATTTGTTACAATGATAACCATACCTTGAGCATGAAGCGAATACACTTCAACAGCGATAGGACCATGCGCCTCAAAGCCTAATTCAGCACTCGCTTCCTTCATCATATCTCTAAATAATTGATGAACCTTTAGAGAGTCCTTCCAGAGATCCTCTCTTGTTAACCCTCTGTCTCGCAAGTCATCTGTTGTTAAAAAGATTTTTATTTTATCATAGTTTAGTCGCTCTAGCCGCATCCCATACCCTCCTGCCGTGAGACCGCTCTATATAGATCATAGTATGATTTTTATATGAGATGGTTCTAATATTTTTATACAGTTTACACTGACAAACTCATTTAGACAAGTTATAACTACTCGTTTCTTACCCCTAATTTTTCATTGAGCCATGTTTCCCATTGTTGCTTGTCGTCTCCAAGATAATAGCTTTTATAAGGTTCAAGTATTGAAGGTGTTACTTTACCAAATGCTTCGCCACAGATGCCAATTTCCAATCGATCAAATTTTCCTAAAAGATCATCTAATAGCCCCAGCGTTTTTTCGACATTTCTAACTAATGTTGAAGACAGAAATAAAAATTCAGGTTTTATTTCGTTTAGAATGATATCAATATCCCCGTCTGCTATACTTGCACCTAAATAAATAACCTTGAATCCTTTTCTTCTTAAATATAAAGTAAATACTAACAAGCCTAACTCATGAGATTCACCTGGACCACAAACAGCAATCACTTTAGGTAATAAACCATCTACTGGTAATGTATGTATAATCATTCCAATACGGGAACGCAAAAAAGATGAAGCAAAATGTTCATGTGCTGATGTGATTCTACCCTCTTCCCAATGATTCCCCAATTTCACTATCAATGATCCTAAAATTTCGATAACGACTTTATCAATCGTATAAAGACTAAATGCTAGATTCATAAGCTCATGTGCCTTATTTTCATCAAATCTCAGAAGTGCTTGTAGAAGCTCGTCCATTAAATTCATGGAAAGGTCTGTTGTCTCTCTCTCAAGATTTAACTCACCATTATCTTTAAACGACACTTTGTTCGTTTCAAGCAAATTAACAGCCTGACTAATAGTAAATCCATTGTTTACTTTATTTATTAACCACTTTAATATTTTAACATGTTCCTCAGTGTATAAACGATGGCCTGATTCGTTTCTAATTGGTGCAATCATGTTATATCGTCGTTCCCAAGCTCTCAAAGTCCCCGCTTGTATACCAAGCATCTTTGAAACTGCTTTTATATTGTATTTTCCCCCATGACTTGACATGATAAATCCTCCATTAAATACTCCATAAACAAAATTATATCTGATCGCTCTAATTGAGTATACTTTACACAATATTGAATAGACCATGCTAAAGCATGGTCATTGGTAGAATACAGGCTATAGCTATAAATTAACCATATGTAAAACTTATTTAACAACTTACTTCCTCGTTAAATAAAGATAGTGTGCTTCTGCTGGTGCACCTAATCGTAAAGGGAAAGCAGTTGTTCCATATCCATTGCTAACTAAGAGTGTTGAATTCTTTAAATGATGCATTCTTCCTTTTTTATATAAACCTAACCCTAAGAAACGTATTTGTCCACCATGAGTATGCCCACTTAACACTAAAGAAATACGATCGGTATGACTGATTTTATGATAAATTTCGGGATTATGACATAGTAATAATTTAAAATCTGTTTTAAATAGATCAGTGTCATTTAAAGCAAGATCTAACCTATCTCTTTCTTTACTCATATCCTCTACACCTAATAATACAATTCTCCCATTAGGTGTTGAAGTAAACACCGTGCAAGTATTATTTAAAACATGTACATTATGTTTGTCTAATAATGCTTCTAGCTTTCTTCTATCAACTTCATAGTCATTGTTACCATAAACAAAGTATGTAGGGCCTAATCCACTTAGTATTTTAAGGTTTTCATCTACCCTCGAAAAAGGAACACCAGATTCTGTTATGTCCCCTCCTATCATAACAACATCAACTTCATCAGGTATTTTTTCTAAAAGCTTTTCAGAAATTTTTCTTCTATGTATATCTGAAATAAAAAAGACCGTTAATGTCTTCAAGGAATCCGGAAAATTATTAAATTCAAGTTTATGTATGGTTAAGTGATTTTGTTTCCCTTTTATAAGCATAATAAGTAACATAAATAACGTGAAAGCGCAGATCATTAGGATTATATTTATAAACGTTCCCAGCATCATCACCTCTTCCATTCTTTTTCATGACTTTTAACGCAAAAGACAGTAAGATCATTATATACAAAAAACCCCTTCTTTTAAAATAATGGAAAGGAAGGGTTAAGATTGAAACGGATACTATTTACTTTCATGAAACAAATTAATATCAAACTCTTTTTTCATCATCGTGAATACTTCATGTCTATTCTGCCACTGTGCTGGCTGTGGCCAAAGCTCAGTGCTTTTTCTAATAACTTCACATCTTAAATTTTGGAATTCAGATTCAGCTTTGTCTTCTTTTTTCTTGAAATATTGAGCTGTTGCATATCCACCTACAATAAGCAATATAAAAAAGATATGGAGCTCCTCATCAAAAATCATATGCAGAACAACATCGATTTGACCACCGGTTGGCTTAATAATAAATGCATATAGATAAACAATAAATCCCATAACTAAAACAAATGTGAAAAATTGAGCTCTGAAACATTTGTTTTTATAATTTTCATATTTCCGTTTCCGTTCAACCAAGTTACCGAGCATCTGTTTCGTTGGCTCATCCGTGTGGTTTTTTAGAAGTTGAATACTAGTTTCAATCATGCTCACTTCCCCTCATTCAACGATAAGTTATGTTAATACATTGTATGAGGTCGTCCACTTGGTTATGAGCTTTTTAACTAAGTCCGTCAGACCTATTTTATTGGTATCTTCAAGATTTGTCCTTCGTAAATTTCATTACCATTGAAACCATTATATTGTCTAATAATATCTTCACCTGAGCGATTATTGTAATATTTAATGGCAATGCTGAATAGCGTTTCTCCAGC
>JAPSLU010000188.1 GCA_031180405.1 Bacillus sp. (in: firmicutes)
AAACAAAAGCAACTTATTATGGATGAATTTCTTACGTATAACGAATTATTTAACAAAAGCATAGCTGATTTCCAGCAAACGATAAATCACCAGTATGAAAAACAAGATACAAAGTTAGAAGAACTAGAAACAAATCTTGCAGCTATTCAGAGCGAACAAAAAGATTATTTCAAACGAGTGGTAGAAAGACTGAACAATAAAGATATAAAAGACAAACTCACGCATAGACGCTTGATAGGGATCGGAATAGGAATTTTTGCTGTTCAAACTGTTATTTTGATTTTACGATTTATATAACCTTATTAAATTACTGATAAGCACATAAAATAATGTTGTTCGATTGAACGACATTATACCTAATATTAGAGCTAAGGGTAGCTTTAGTTCAAGAAGAAAATGTTCAAACTTTTTTATAAAAAATAAATATTTAAAAACAAAGGAAAAACGTTATTTTGGTCAATATTTTTTACAGATAACGGTTTTTAATTGCTGCTTTTTAGGGGGAAGGGATATTTTTGATAGTTATTGTTGAGTATGTTGTATTAATGTTTGCGTGTATTCAATCGATAAATTACACTTACAATTATATAGTGCCTGATATTGAAATAAATAACGATCAAGTTAAGCTTTAGAGGTGAAAAATGACAGTTAAACTAAACTTTGCTTTTTCAGAACACAAGTATTTTTATATTGATGATAGACTTCCTAAAGATAAATTATACACATGTCCTTTTTGTGGTGAGAAAGTCATACCGAAAAAGGGGAAAATAAATGAACATCATTTTGCTCACAAACCCAATAGCTCTTGTACAGCTACAGAAGAGACAATATTACATTTCAATGCTAAACACTATTTATTATTAAATAGAGATAGAGATATAAAAATCAATTTTCCCTCAACATTTTTTACTAAACTTACAGATTTTTTAAAAAATCTTGATATAGAAGAAATTCCGGTGAAGTTAAAAAAAATATTAGAATCCTATTATTTAGAATTTGAAGACGGAAAAGTGGAAAGAAAAATAGGAAACTTTATAGCAGATGTATTATTCATTTCACCAGAAGATAACTTTCCTTTAGTAATTGAAATTCTTGTAACACATCCAATGGAAGAAGAAAAGAGGACTTATTTCAAAAGTTATGATATACCATATCTAGAACTTAAACCAGTATCAACTTCTAAGGGATTTCAATACTACGTTAACGATTATTATCTACATGACTTTATTGATGAATATCAGGGAAATGCTTTTCATGTTAGCATTAATAGCACATTTAATGCTAAAAAAGAGCAATTGATAAGTATTGCTAAGCAAGAGCTAATTGATTCTGAACAATTAAAACTTCATAAAGAAACTGCTTTAGATGAAATATTTAGAAAAGCTGATTCTTTAAATTTTAGAGAGTATATAAATGGAAAAATATTTAAAGATATGAAAAGTATACCTGTTACTGCACACGGACGTGCAGAAAGTGCAGAAAGGTTATCATCAATTCATTACTCGGGTAAATCATTAAAGGCAAATGGCTATTATGTAAATAGAGAGAAAGCAATCTTATTTAATCTAATAAATTCATTTCGAAGTGAAGGAATTGAAATTGAAGTTTTCAAAGAAAGTGATTATTTTTCAAAAAGATCATATGTGACAGGGTTTAATTTTTTAATTCCTTCAGAAACTTTTACAAAAGAGGTTTTGACAAATATAATTAAATCCATGATTAAGCAGTTAAGGGATGAAATGTGATTTGACTTGACATAAAATCGCAAAACTTCTTTTAATGAATGCTAAATTGCTCAAAAAGACTTATAGAAAACAAACAGTGTCATAACTTAAAGTTTTTACACTGTTTTTCTATTATGCAGTGTCACAGCTTCGCTTGTTATTCGTGATCATAGTTCCTACCAGCCTCAGTCATGTCTACAAGTAGGGGGTGAACGGTTTAGTTGCGGGGTCAAGCACCACGGGCAGATACATTCTCCCTGGCTACTCTTGTAATAAAACCATATAAAAATGGTCAACCAGAAATATAAACTGTACCCTTTGTAAAGGACATTTTAAATAAGGATATGTCACATTGAGAAGATGATTTCTGTATTCAACAGAAGTCATCTTCTTTAAATTCCACTCGTATCTAAAATTGTTGTAGTACGTCATATAACTTCTTATTTCCTTTTTAAGTTCCACAAAAGTAATGGAGGCCACATCTTTTAAATGACCAAAGAAGGACTCTTGCGGGGCGTTATCTCAATGATTCCCTTTTATTACATTGATTGTCCAAGACCTAGCTTTTTTACTTGTTTCTGAAAAATGGGATTAGTATGATGGGTACCCCTTGATCTGAGTGAATAAAGGCCCCTTCCGCAAACTTCACTTATTTATTCTTCTTTAGCTTAGCTAACGTTTCCGTAGCTATATCTATTGTCATCCGACTAAACACATTATAGACAAGAATTTCATTCGTTGAAGTATCTTAATGGTGGATAAATAAGCCATTACCGTAAGATAGATATGTAATATCAGTAAGTAATACCTTTCCAGGAATTGCTTGTTTAAACTCTCGTTTTAATAAATTCGGCAGTATGGAGTGTTCTTGAGTAGCTTTCAACATCTTCTGATAAGGATTAGTTCTTCTAATAGGACATACAATATTGTACGTCTTCATAATTCTTCGGAATCGCTTTAAGATATAAATAGTATTAGACTGTCCTTTTAACAACATCTTAATCTGTTGCACACCCTTATTACTTCGATTAAAATGAAAGGCTCTCAAGAGATTTTCTTTTTAGTATCAAGTCTTCTTTCTCTCACTGGTCTCTTCTTACCTAAGATCCTAAAGAAAAATAGTTTTAATAACCTGAGCGTAAAACTCCTGAAATTTCACCTAAGAAACTTACCATACTATTTAGTTTATACTTTTCAATAACTGAAAGTTTTAAACGAAAACTATGTTCAGCAGAGATTTTTACTCTTTTCTCTTCACCCCCCTTTCCATCATATCTAATTTTTTTAATAACACATTTTCTGCCCGTAACATTTGGATCTGTGCTTCTTATCTAGCATTTGTTTGTTCTAAACTAAGCTCTCTTTTAGTTGGTCTCCCTGAATTATCTTTACTTGTAACTCTAATTCCTAATACTCCTGATTCCTTATAAGCAGCTCTATTTACCCTAACGATACCAATGATATCAACATCAAAACATTTTTCTCAAAAATTTGTCATGGTGATTTTCCATTCTCACTTTCAGCTATAAAATACTTTTAAAATCATCAGTGATGTAATTCCTTTTGCGCTTACAGATTTGACATAAGGATTATTAGAAATGTTACCAATTTCTTTATCAGTAAAAAGTTTTTTTTTTGCATACAATTAATCTCCGGTTCTCACATTTATTACTCATTATACACAAAAGTACCCTATAGGGCAGACCTTTTTTAAGTGTCCACTCTTTAGGGTACAGTTTAAATATCTGGCTGACCTTATAATACGAAGGGGAAGGTTAGCATTCCTGTAGATCGTTATTTTTAAGCTTTGATAAAAATAGGGCTCCTCAGTAAGATATGAGTATAGACACCACTCTAACTCAAAATCCTAGGAGGAACCCTTACCATGAATTTTAAAATGCAAAACAAACAAAATCAACTAATAGAAAGAATTTCTAGTAATCATCTGATTGTTGGGGTCGATATCGCTCAACAATTCCACGTGGCCCGTGCTGTTAATTACCGCGGAATCATCGTCGGAGATCCTTTTACATTTGAAAACAATGAAGAGGGTTTTATGAAACTAGTAAACTGGATGCAAGATTTACAAAAACTAAAACACTTAAACGCAGAAATAGTAGGAATGGAGCCTACTGGCCATTACTGGATTAACCTATCTAAGTGGTTATTTGATAAAGGAATAGAGGTAGTCACTGTCAATCCTCACTTAGTAAAAAGGAATAAAGAGAATCGTGATAATACCCAATCAAAGAGTGACAAAAAAGATGCGCTTGTGATTGCCGATATGGTCAAAAATGGCTACTATTCTTTCGTTCAGATATCATCCGAAGCGTTCGAGAAACTTAGAGTTCTTATGTCTAATCGTGATGTGATAGTAAAACGACTCGTTATGGCTGTTAATCAAATTAATAGATGGGTAGATATTGTGTTTCCAGAGTTAAGACATGTATTTAAGGATGTTTCGTGCAAAGGAGCCATCGCAACCCTCCGGTTGTTCCCCACTCCAAAAGAAATCTCCTCCATGACTTCACTTGATATCATGGTTGGATGGAAGTCATTAATGAAAAGACAACCAGGTCCCAAAAAAGCTCAATTACTAATCAAGTACGCAAAATCTTCTATTGGAACTGGACAAGCACTTGATGCATATAAGTTCCACTTAGAACAATTATTAGAAGAATATGACCTCGCTGAAAAACAACTCGAAAGAGTGGAACAACAAGTAAAAGAAGTGCTAAACAAAATCTCGTTTGCCAGGAAACTACTCATGATGAAAGGAATAAGCGAAATATCTTTAGCCGGAATAATAGGTGAAGCTGGTGATCTTAGTGGATTCTCTCACGGAAATTCTCTATTACGTCATGCGGGATTACATTTAGCTGAAGCCAGTTCTGGTAAATGGAAAGGTCAGATTGTTCTTTCGAAGCGTGGGAGATCCCGCCTACGGCGTTTCCTCTATTTAGCCACTATGAGTCTTGTGATGAATAATCCAGAGTTTAAAGCAATACATGCACATAATGTGAAAGTAAAAAAGATGAAGAAAATGAAGTCAATTATGAAACTGATAGGGAAACTAGCAAGGATATTTGTAGGAATAGCACGACGAAACGTATCATACTGTCCAAGTAAAGTTCAAGAATCTATTCCCTTAGCTGCCTAAACCGAAGGTTCAAAGTTAAAGATGTATCTTATAAACTAGTTAACTTTATTTTGAATGTTGTCTTATTCGTAGGATTTCAAATATGTACGGAGTACCAGGTTTATTCAACAAAAGGGCACTGTGACCCATCAGGTTAGCATAACTGGCCTCCACCCCTTGGATAGGCATGACGAAGGAATGAGAGGGCAATTGACCCGTTGAGACATGGGAGGGAAAGCCTCCAGGGGCGGCGTGGAGATGTACATTATATGGTAAAATATGGAGTATTGGCTAACTCCTTTATTTCACTATGCCTTCACGAAGCCAAAATGCTCTGAACTCATATCCATTACCCATAAATCTAATTTAAAGGGTTATGAAATCCTGCGAATAAGTGAGCATTCGAGAGATATTCATATTAAACTGAGGGAGTTGAATAAGGATAAAAAAACACTGACATAAAATTTCTATATATTACCAAATTTAATAAGACTAATAAAGGGAGTGTTTTGTTTGAATAAACCAAAAGTAATCTTATATAGGTGGTTTAACTGAACTAGCCAAAATTACAATGAAGTGTGCCTAATTTCAATTAGAACATTCGGCTTTTTCTCCCAAATATATCTAAAAGAATGTGAGGGAAATTACCAATTTCAAGTAATTAATATCTTCCCAGCCTTGGAAATTTACTAACTTTTATGTAATTATTTTGTTTAAAAAAATGCAATTCTATTTTATAAGCTCTTTAATTTACGAACTATGATGTAATCGAACAATTATACTTTATAAAAAGTTGTAAACTGATGTTATCAATCTATAATAAATAATTGTAAGGAAATATAACAATAAATCTTTTAACTAAAAGTGAAAGAAAAAAATAACTATGAAGGACTATCCCATTGGGACAGTCCTTTTTGTGTCCTAATGTTTGCTGTAATTTTAAGTGGTATATTTGTTTTTTAGGTAATGACTAGAAATAATATTTATACGAGGGAGCGTGTTTATTGGTTGGATTACGAAAATGGAGCCTTATATAGTTTAGTTGCAAGATACCATTTAATATTTATGGAATAAATCTAAGTACAAAACACTCAATGATTTATTTAACCCTCTAACTATTACATTAAACACTCATTATCGCATATAACTCCGATAAATTAGCTGGTTTAAGTCCGGTACAATACCGAACTTAAATCAGCCAAACAGCTGCACAATTATAACTCTAACTGTTGGGGGGAACCACTGTGATTAAGTCTCTTTTTTAGTCTTAAAGTTCTTTTGTTTAGCGATAATAATCAAGAAAATGAAAATCCCGTAAACTCCCAATACTCCTATCAGGCATTGTATAAGAAACTGGAGGTCTGGAGCAAAAAGTCCAAAAGTCCGCCAAGATATTCCCATAAAGAACGAGATAATTGGAATGAGAACAACAGCGAGTAAAATAGAAAGAATACCAAAAAATTTCCAAACTTTTTTATTAACTGCTTTTTTACGATTTAAGCGAATTAAACTTATAGACATAACAACAATTAACAGTAATACAATACCAAGTGCAATCCATTGGGTGCTTACGTTTAATGGAGTTAACTCTGGGTTTTCCCCATTCATAATGGATCGGATTCCCTCCATCATACTTAAATAAGCAACCGCTTCTAGTTCATGGTACTTATTCGTTAAAAGAACAGCTCCTAACTCCTCTTCGGGAATAAAGAATATTTCCGATTTATACTCTGTTGTTGCCCCAGTATGATAAGGATATTTATCCCCGCTTCTATGGAAATGCCAGCCCAAACCATATCGTTGACCACTTTCTGGTGGTGATTGGAATTGGACTAAGCTTTTTTCACTTAATAATTCTCCACCCTGAAACATGAATTCAATAAATTTGATAAGGTCACTAGATGTTGACGTCATATAGCCATATGGTGCTCCCGAATGATCATACAACCCATCCCCTCTAACTGGTTTGCCAAACCATGATTGATAGCCAGGTACTAAACCTTTGTCTATCGCACTTTCATAGTCTGCAGTCGTGTTTTGCATATCCAGTGGTGAAAATATATGATCATTCATATAGGATGAGAATGTTTGATCAGACACCGACTCAATAATAGCCCCTAATAGCAGGTAGTTGGCAGAGTTATACTCATATATCTCTCCAGGACTTTGACGCAATTCTACTCCGCTTAGTTCTTCAACGGCTTGTGTGATGCCAGATTTTTCATCACGATTCTTTTGATCTGTTACTTTCAGCCCCTCATATGCACCTATCCCACTGGTTTGTTCTAATAAATGACGTACTGTTATTGATTTATTACTATTGGTTTGATAGGTAAACATCGGGATGTAAGTGTCGATTGGTTCATCTAGTTTAATATTCCCCTCTTCTACTAACCCCATTATTGCAAGTGATGTTAAAGGCTTACTTATTGAACCTATTGGAAAAGTTGTGTCTTCGCTAACTGGTGAACCGTCACTCATTGTCCCCCAGCTATTTTGAAAAATGGTATTCCCTTTATGTACGACTGCCAGTGTGGCACCAGGTATATTATATTCCTCTAGCGCTTTATCCATAAAAGTTTGGATTTGGTTAGCGGTATTGATTCCTTTATCTGCAAATGAATGGACAGGGATGATAATAAGCATTAAAGTAAATAACATCAAGACTATTTTTCTCATTTGGTTTCTCCCTTGTACCCTAAATATGTATTAAACACTTAAGTCAGAATCCGAATTTTTTATATAAAGCTCCACTAATTCGGTTAAAAGTTTATATGAATGGTCTATATCAAATTGATCATTGACTATTTTTTGTAATGCTAGACCATCAAAACAAGCCAATAATATACTTGCAAGTGCCGTTGCATCTTGGTTATTTTTCACCATCTGTTGCAAAGGATTAGAAAGACTCTTTCTTCCATTGTTAAGAATAGAGTCCACTTGCTTTTCGAGATGACCGTCTTTGTCCTTTATCCCTAAAGAATATATTTCATATCTCCAACGGTACCAATCTGGATCCTTATCCACCCTAGTTTTTATTTCATGTAAAACCTCTAGCGGGCTTATTGATTCTCCTGTATGTCCGTCATATTGCTTTTGGTAACGGGCTTGTACTTCCTCTTGTACAGAATGTAATAGTTCCTCTTTATTCTTAAAATAATAATGGACTAGTCCAGGTGTTATACTTGCTTCATTTGCAATATCTTTTATCGAAGCGTTGAGATATCCTTTTTTAACAAATACATTGTAGGCAGCTTCAATTAATTGCTTTCTTTTATCCTGTTTACTCATTTTAACCCTCCTATTTAGTTGGTTGACCAACCAAGATTATATTAAATATAATTCGCTATGTCAATTAGTGCGAAAAATATTAATTTTTAGTGAACGAAAGACATATAGTTGTACTCTTCTGGTAATGTTTTTATCCAATGATTTATTCCCTCAACTACCTTTTGCATATTTTTCCTCTCCCCTAAATTTCTTATAATACCATACCAATATTCGGCTCCATCTTTAAAATCCCTTTATTAAGCAATTCTTCTCTATTCAAAAAGGACGTCTCCTTATTTATGAATGGTGCATTCCATAGTAACGTTTTTATAAAACCCTAATGTTCTTTAACTAAAATGTTGTTCCTTGAAATTCGTGTTTGTTCTAACTATGTTTTGATAGAATTCAAGCCTTCTTCAGTCAAAAAATATAAAATTTTTTCAAAACCAACGCTACCCTTCCTTCATTTTTCTATATATAACATATGAAAAGAAAATTCAATGAAGAAAGGGTAGTGAAACAGATGACAAATTATAGAAAGTTACGGACAGACTTTTGGACCAATCCGATTGTGGAAGAGATGAGCCCAGAGGATAAATATTTTTATGTTTATCTCCTTACGAATCCGTATACGACGCGA
>JAPSLU010000189.1 GCA_031180405.1 Bacillus sp. (in: firmicutes)
TGTTGTAGTGGTTAGCTGCCTTATCAGCTTCTTTTGAGCCTTCTCCATACTCCTTAACCATCTTATGATAGGTGGTATAAGCCTTTTCGGTTATTGCCCTTTGTAACTCGATTTTCTTGTTTAACCCATTAAGTGTGGTCTGATATTTTTCAATGGATTTATCCCCTTTATCAAAAGCAGATAAATTTGCCTTCATTTCACTATTCACAAGTCTTAATTTCGACCGTAAATCAGTCATTCCACTATCTACTTTTAGAGTATCTAAGTCTAAACCTATGGACAAACCTTCAATTTTTTCAGCCATAATAAACCTCCCTTCAACCAAAAAATAAAAAATTCCCTATCCACCGAATGCGGCTCTTAGGGAATTTGTTTGTTTAGGTTTATTCTTTTCACTTAATAGTTCAATAAAAAAGTGATAAGGCATATTTAAGACTTGGTTGATATCTTTACCACTTTCTACATAACTAAGGATGAGTTTATCAAGATACTCTTTTTGCTTTTCGAAAGAAAAATCCTCATCCGTTAATTCTTCTTCTCCAGGAACTTTTTTGTTTTATCACTTTGATATCCACGTAATACGAAGATTACTTGTTCTTTTAAGATATCGATGGCTTCAGGAGCATGCAAACCGTTCATTAATTGTTCTTTTGTAAATTGATTATTATACACATCTTTAGTTACAAAGTCTGCTAATTTTTCAATCATTTCTCGCTCATTTTCAAGTTTTACTTTCCCCATTTCATTAGTTAAATCTAATGCTTGATATACAGTAGATAACGGGATAAAAACAGGAGTTAAATAAGTCTCAGTAACTACTTCACCTTCTTTTACTTCTTTCACTAACTCAATCATATTTCTTTTTAAGTTTGCCATTTTCCGTACCTCACTTTACATTTTTAATATCAAAAAAGAGTAGGAAATGTCCTACTCTTCAACTTTCTTAATTAATGGTCTACCAAGTTTGTTATCATTTGAAAATAATTCTTCAATACGTTTTTTCGATACTCTTTTACTTACTGGTTTAGGAAAGGTGTCTCCTATTACATATACTTTGTTTTTGTCCTGTAAATCGTGGAAAGGATGAATAACCTCGTATTTCATTGTTTTCACCTCTTTTACTTCATGTATTGCTTTTACATATTCAATCGATGCTTTACTTTGGTCAATGCCTGTTAAATCATCATTAAATGGTGATTCATTTGAATATTTACCTTTGAAAAACAAATTCTGATTACCATCAATTACTCCGGCATTATGATAAATCTTTGTTTCATAATATTTATTGCGATCGTCAGTTGGCCAACAAAAATCGAGTTCAGATTCAACTTGGACAACTCTGCCAAAATGGTAAACATTCCATAATTGAGCCCACATTTCAGCAGTCCATTTTTGTATGGGAATATAACTCGAATCATTTTTACTAATGTAATCTTCCTCAATTGATGAAAGGAACTTAAATAGAGTAATTGAATCTTCGTAGACCTTTTTCCAGTATTCTAATGTCGGATTTGTTATTACCCATTGAGCTCCCCCAACTGGATTGTTTTCTCTAATAATTGATGAATCAATTCCGATTATTTCACACATTCGATTTAATAAATCTTCACCTTTACTGTCGATGTATTCCACCCCAATGTAACTTGTACAATCAGAAGCATACCAAACGCTTTCTGTAGGATGTACATTAGGTATTTCCCTTAACAATACATCACTATCTAGGTAAAAATAAGTATCGGTCTCCCTTGACCTATCTTCCTCTAAATATTTCATCCACAAATACGGTTTGACTGAAGGAATATAAAGTTTATCCCGAGGTGTATCATCATAGACATGAACTTCAACCTTGTATTTTTCTTTAAAATATTCAGGAATAGAATTGTCCCACTGCGCAAACAGTAGGACAATATCTTGAATACCAAGTTTTTGCAACCTTGTTAAACAAACTTCTAACTCCCATTCAAAACGTTTGATTGCAGGTTGGCAAAGGATATATTTCATTGGTTATTATGCTCCGCCAGTAGTTGTTGTAGTTGTTGTTGTAGAAGTCGTAGTTGGATAAGGTTTACCGAATATTTTCATAAAGAGTTTATCCCTATTAGTTGTTTGACCTTCTGGATCATATGCAAATAAAACTGATTTTTCTTTTATAAATCCAGTTACTTCACGATCCATAAATTGAGCTGTAATTTCTTCAGTACTAAACTCTGTGCTTTCACCTTTTGTTTGGCCAGTTACATTAGGTCTTGTGAACATTCCTTTTGTTAAACCAACATATTCCCGTGACCCATCTTCATGAGTTTTTGCAAATATAACTGCAACATATGGAGAAGTATCCTCACTTCCTGCAGCAGTTATTCCATCAACTGTCTCCCACCCAAGTAATCTTTCTTTATCCTGAATTGGAATTTTATGAAATCCGGATGTTACGGAAATATTCCCACTAGATGAAGCTAATTCAGCCGTTATATTATCTCCATAAGCACGAACAATTTCCTGTGGCATTTCAACATTGATACTCTGCAAAAACTTTACTCTCTCGATATATTGCGCAACAATACCGTCTCCAATTTCACCATAAAAAAATTCATCTACACCAGTGGATGCTCTATAAGATTTTTCTTCTGCCAAAATAATCACTCCTATTTTCAAATTATAAAAGACAGCTATTTATAAGCTGTCTAGGTCATTTCGGTATATTGTTCCTGTATAACGTCTTGCATCTCGAAAAACACCATCTTCATATTCTTGTGGACCACTTTTTTGTTTTAAACCAAATCGTTCCCACAATACATCACGAATTTTATCTGCAAGAGTATTTGTAGTAACTCTAACAGGTGTCCACACATCAATTTGTATGAAACAGTCATATTTAAGCCAACTATTATCCGCAAAGTTGGAGGGGTCAAGTGGTTCAACAGGATCGATAATAATAAAGGGTGCCGCTACCTCACCTGTTTCAGGATATTCAAAGAATTTGATTCTATCAAATGCTTGTTCTTTGATGTAATCATCAGAGATAAGAGCATGATAAACCATGTCTAGTATATCCACCTATATCCCCTCCTTTATTGCTTGTTTAATGGCATTACGATACGCTTTTTCTGAATTTTTAAGTGCCCTTGCAATTGCTCCTTTACCAGGTGGGTTTGGATTTTTAATTGTTCCCCATTCATTTAAATGGATAATTCGATAACGATTATCAGGACCTCTCCAATACACCTTAACTGTACGGATACTACCTACCCACATAGGTTCTGATATTGTAATTTCATCGATTGAAGCACCTGTATCTTTAAAGGATTCAAATTGACTCTTTAATTCTTTAACAAACACTCTCGCACCAGCCAGCAATGCCCTGTCACTTACACGTTGCATGTTTTGTTTGCCATATTTTTTTTCAAGCTCTCTCATGAGTTTTTCTAAACCACTTATTTTCACACTCATTGTTTTAGCTCCGCGACTATTCTAATGTACCGTTTATTTTGTAAGTCAGGCCTTACATGCTTAATATTAAATTCTTTGCCTTTGTAGTAATCTGAATCAATAGATAGATAATGCTTGTTGTTAGGTTGATAATCATTCCGAGGATCCCGAATGGTAATCGTTACATCTGATAGTGTTCCATTATGCTTGGCCAACTCAATATCCTTCATCCAAACTTCATCTACTTTTGCCCAAGCTTTATATAGTACTTTATCTTTCTGTTCACCTGGTTCAGGTCCTTTATTCGGCACGAATTCGTAGAAGGTTACTCGAGTTTTAAGTATGCCTTTACTCATCAGTAATTCCCGCCCTTAACTGCAATAAAATTCGCTGATAAGCTCTTTCAAGCTTTGTTATTTTTCTCTCTTCATACTCATAATCGAATCCTAAGTAGAGAATAATAGCTTGTTTATATAAATCTCTAGTTTCATCGGTTATTTTTTCTTCTGGAACTCCTGCACCTTTCAAAGACGTCTTTGCTGCTTTTAAAAGAAGAGCGAGGACCTTATCATCCTCACTCCCATCGATTCGCAATGCTGTTTTTAATTCAGGAAAATTTTCAAGTGTGATCATTATTCATCACCGCTTTTTAATATCAAATTAAGCTCCACCAGTTGTTGTCGATGTTGTTGTAGTTGATGTTGATGTTGTTGACGTAGTTGAAGTTGTTGTTGAACCAGATACTTCTGCAATACGGAATGCAGATTTTAATTTGATTTGGTGATCAATCCAAGCAGTTAATACAAATAATTCAACACCTGTTTTTACATCTTTATCACGATCACGAAGCATTGCTAAATCATAGTTGAAATGTGAGTATTGATAATCACCAACAACTGGATTAATAGCAGCATCAACAAACTCTACTGGATACCCAAGTACTTGTTCAGGTTGGGCATTGTATAATGTAGCGCTTCCGTTTGCTAAAAACTCAATAATATTTGCATAATCAGTGTATCTCATAGTAATTTTAGCGTTATCACGGAAATCTTCATGTAAATCAGCAATTGCATTTTTAATTGCTTTATACATATTTTCCCCTTGAACTTTCTTGATAGCATTTTGAGAAGAGTAGAAAGACATATGCTCTTCTCCAGCTTTTGGAGATGTCGCAAATGCCACCTTCTTTTCTTTTGCTGCTAGTCCGGATTCAAGAGCTCTGTCTACTGTTGCAACTAAATTTGTATTTGTCCCGTTTAATACAGTTTCAGAGATTGGTACGAATACTTTAAATTTATGACGGCCAAAAGTAACAGAATCACCAGTAGCTTGTATTTCTTTCGCTGTTTCAGTGTCACCAATAAATGAATCATCATCTAATTGGAAACTAATTTTTGGAATTTCCAAGTTAGTTTCTTGAGTGAAAGTTGAGATATTTCGTAATGGATTTTTTACAAATGGTTCATGTAAAAGTGTATCTGTAACAGTTTTAGGTAATAATTTTTCTCCGCCTGTCGGTGGATTTGTGTTATCACCTAATATTTGAAGAACTTCATTTGACAAAGGTTTTCCAGTCATTGTTGAACGAACTAATTCTGCCTTTGCCTCGACAATGCGTTGCTTTGGATCCTTTATAGTATTAATGCTCTGATTTGCCTCAAATTTCGCCTTTTGTTCAGCCTCCATTTGGTCATGCTGCTCTTTGATTACATTAAAACGCATTTCCAAATCAGATTTAGAGTTTTGAAGCGCCTTAATTTCATCCATTGTTGCTGTAGTATCAATCGCTTTTTGAGCAAGTTCATTATCAACCTTTTGTAATTGCTGGCCAATGGTAGCCATATTTTGCTTCAACTCAAATAATGTGCTGCCTGAAGCGAAAAATTGTAAGTCTAATTTTAAAGTCTTTAATGGATATTTCATCGAATAATTCCTCCTAAAATTGTATTAAGATAAGCTGAACTAGCTTTTGCTTCCTCTGCAATGCGTTTTCTTTGAGCCATTTCTTCTGCTGAAACTTCATTTGTTTGCCCAATTTTCAGTTGCTTTGGTATATTTTTATAGTTTTTAAATAAATCTTCACTAATCGAAGCTACTGCTTGATTCTCTGCTAATACAACATCGCAAAGTCCATAAGAAAAAGCTTCGTCTGCCGAAAGCCAAGTTTCTGCATCAAGAAGCTCTTGAAGTGTTTCCTCTGTTAATTTGTCACCAGCTCGATCAAGGTAAGTTTGGCAACTTGTTTTACTGATTTTTTCAATATCGTCTGCTGCCTTTCTCAATTGTTTAGCATTTCCCCATGCCCCAGTCATAGCATGATGGATCATCATCATTGAATTTTTGTGCATATATACTGTGTCACCACACATTGCAATGACAGATGCTATCGAGGCAGCAAGAGCATCAATATACACATCTACTTTCGCTTTGTGCATTTTAAGCATATTGTAGATGTTAATACCTTCAAATACACTACCGCCCGGAGAATTAATGTGTAGATTTATGGTTTCAACGTCTCCTAAGTCATCAAGCTCTTTTTTAAAAACTTGTGCTGAAACTTCACCATATTCCTCCCAGGCATACTTTGTAACCTCTCCATAAACAAAAATATCCGCGGACTTATTGTCTGCAGACATCTTCATTTCCCAATATTTATTATGTTTCTTCTGCTTTCCCACTCTTTTCACCTCCTTTACGTTGAACTGGATCCAAATCAATTGGATATAAATCTCCACTTACCCAGAGTTTCGAAGCATTTCCTCCTTTAGGTGGTAAATCTTCATACATCCTAACTTCATCCTGTGACATACCACCAGAACGAATCATCGCTTGATAAAATTGTGTTCTTGCAGCTGTATCCCCTCTGAGAAGACCTCCAAGGTTAAATTTAAAATAAAAACCAGCCTTTCTATCAGCTGATGTAAGTAATTTTCTATTTAATTCTTGTTCATATTGCCTAACAATTGGTGTTAAGGTCATCTGAACAAACTGGATCATCATCTGCTCATTTGAAGAAAATCCTTGACCTTCTCCATCGTTCAAAAAAGAGACTGGCACATTAAACACATTCGCAACTCGTGAACGAGTAATCTTTTCTGATGCTAATGTATCTGATGCAAAGTATTTCCTTTCAATATTGTCCATATCAACACCAGGTTCTTTGAACAAAATACCACCATTTTCTTGATAAAAACGCCTGAAATCATCGATTATCTGCTGTCTTTTTTCAGTATCTATGTTAGCTGCATAGCTTAATATAAAACTATCTTTCTTCTTCATTTCAGCTAAACTAAATTCTTGAACTGCCTTGTCATAATCTAATGTATTTTTCAGAACATCCAATGGGCTAATACCTGCCCATCTACTTGACCCTGTAATATGCTTAACATGAAACATATTCATGTTATGAATGAAATAAGTACCATCATTTCCAAGCACTTGATACCATAATTCTCCATCATCCGTATTTATAAAAGGTGTAACATAGCTAGAATCAATGGGTAAAAGCTGTGATGGCTGCATTCTAATATCCCTTGTAATAACAGCATATCCATTTCCAGTTTCATTCCTTGACACTTCAATTTTGTTGAAGCATTCAAAACTCGTCATATTAGGATTAGGATCGTTAATAACAACATCAGATGCTTGGTTCATCTTCACATCAAAATTTTGATATAGTTTAATGGGTAAAGATGATAATGTGTTTGCTAAACGGCTAATTATACTAAAAATATTCTCATTTGTTGCTAATTTTCCGTTATCAACACCCCAAAATGTACGACCTGCCCAACTAGAAAAGTCAAAACCTTGTCCTTTCCATCCGGTAGCTGCCATTTTGATTGCATTCTTAATTCGAGAGAACCATTTCAAAGTCTCACCACCTTTCTTTATTTAAATAAATCACTAACAGACACAAATGTGATATTACCTTCACCTTGTGGAGCAACTAATCTCTTCATAACCTCTGTATGTGCATTTAAAAAAGCCGCAAAACCGTCTATTTTACGGTAGCGACCTTGTTTTGTCGGTAACCAGTTACCATTTCTATCTTCAACTAACTTGACATTATTGAGGTACCATCTGAACAGCTTATTAATTTTAGTTACCCATTCTCCCTCAACTTCAACTTCCTCACTAAATATTACTTTTCCATCTAAGAACAGCTCTTTTGCATCTTTTAAAGCAGGACTTAAAGTAATATATCCTTGTCTCACTGCTAAAGTATTAAAGCCGTATGTTTTTAAATCTTCGACAAGTCTATAAGCATTTGCTGAGTCATAGGTGATTAACTCAATATTAAATATTCTTGATTTTTCAACAAACCAATCATAAATCAGTTGATAATCTACATAATCCC
Source organism: Bacillus sp. (in: firmicutes) (assembly GCA_031180405.1). Lineage (GTDB taxonomy): Bacteria > Bacillota > Bacilli > Bacillales > Bacillaceae > Metabacillus. The sequence goes on from JAPSLU010000189.1 coordinate 7,784, forward strand.
CTTTGCAAATAGTAAGTAATCCTTCTTCTTCCCATTCTCGATAAGGTATCTTCTCGTTGTCACTTAACACTTTTTTCTCTGGTATCCATGAATGAGATAATGTGAATACTTCACCAGTACTCAAAGGAAATTCTAAACATGCACTTGTGAAATCTTCAGTTTGAGATAAGTCAAAGCCTCCTATACATGGTTTCCCATGTAAATCTGACAGCTTTAAGACCTTTTTATTACGTTTTATCACTTCAAAATCTAAGAAGGATTGTTCATCAGATTGAACGAAAATATTAAAACGCTTAGTAATGAAATCATTTCTTTCAGCTGGAGTACGCTTTGCCTTTTCCCAATCCTCCACCATATCTGAAAGCTTAATTGACACCCCAAGATTCGGATTTGCTTTAATCCACATCTCAGGTTTATCAAATTCGCTTGGATCATCAAGTTCAGCTAAGTAATAGAATGTTCTTTCGTCATTAATTACACCTTTAAGAACATCAATACCTTGCTCATAATAATTAACAAGTGGTCCATCTAATTGGTATCCAGCTGTTGTGATGTAAATAAGTAACGGTTGTTCCCTTGAGCCACGAGAGTTTTTAATGACATTGATTAATTTATAATCTTTAAACTCGTGAATCTCATCAAATACACCTATATGAGTATTCAAACCATCTAGTTTTTCAGAATCTGAAGCTTGTGGCTCAATCTTTGAAAAAGTTTGGTCAAAATGAATAGCATCTCTCAAAGGTCGAAATCTCTTGCTTAACTTAGGAGAAGCTTTTACCATTGCTTTTGCTTCATCAAATAGAAGTCTAGCTTGCTTCATTGAGTTAGCCAATAATGGAATATCTGCTCCATTTTCACCATCTTTACTTACACCATAAAGGGAAACACCTGAAATTTTAGTTGTTTTTCCGTTTTTACGCGCAACAAAAATAAGCCCTTCTTTGAAG
>JAPSLU010000190.1 GCA_031180405.1 Bacillus sp. (in: firmicutes)
TGAAACACCTAAAAAAACATAACTGAATAAACTGTTCAAAGCCTTAACCTCCAATATTTGATATAACTCTTTTTATGTATGCTTGTACATCTTATTCAGAGAGATTCCAAATTATGTAGGTGAAGTGTTACCTAGTTTCTCACATTAATTTCTAATCTATTAAACATAAATCATCCAATCTATTACCTTTCTTTATAAATCTTTTAACTTTCTTAAAAAATCAATCAAGTTCAACCAGAATTCTATCAACTTTCTAAAAAAATCTATTATTCGACAAAAAAGACACCTTTCACTTTCCTGGGCCCTAGAGGGGCTAAACATCCATTATTTTCAAAAAAGCAAGACTGCTGGAGCCAGGTTGTCGTGCCTTTATCCACACACAGTTCAAAAATTTTTCTGAATTCCTAAGCAATAAAAAAGCATCCCCTAAAAATAGGGAATGCTGAATTCTTTAGTGGACCGTTACTAACTTTATATGTTCAATATGATGTTGACTATGCCATGCATATAAAGCAACATTTGTTGATAATAAAACGTCTGCTTTTGTTTCTGGATGATAAAAGGTTTTTTGGAAATCTGACATTGACATCGATCTTAATAAATAGCACCAACGTTTATGCAAGGATTCCAGTAGATGAAGTGACACCTCTATCGGCATTTGGTAATCTTGTAAAATAGCCCAAGCTTTTTCATCATAAGCTTTTATAGATGGAGAATTTTCTGTAAGTGCCCATTTAAACCGAATGTAGCTATTCATATGACTGTCAGCAAGATGATGAACAATTTGTCTTACTGTCCAACCACCCGCTCGATAGGATGTATCAAGAAAGGACTCTGGAAGATTTTCGAGTACCTTTCTCAATTGTTCAGGGGCTTTTTCTATTGTCTTAATCCACCTATCAAGATCTTCTTGTGTGACATCCTCGGGAGCTACAAATTCACCAATTGGATATTGAAGGTTTTTCATCATCTACTCACTCTCCCATTAAAGTTATATGCAGTTTCATTATATTTCCACATGCACTTTAACACAATATTAAAAAACTACACTGTTAATAGAACAATAGCGCAAGCGCCTTGATCAGTCTCGGCCAATAAGATAATTTAGAATAGAAGTCGTTTCCTTGCCTTCAATTCTAAATTGGGGAGCTAGGTTTCTTACTTTTTTAGCAAAGTGCAAGAATATGGAGCTGGACATCAAGACTCGGTTTATATTGTTTTTTAAATTTTCAAAAATATGTTATAGTATGTTAAAATTCTTTCCATTAAATGCTAATAAACTCATTGGGGGTGTTTGCTTTGAGGGCTATCCTACTGGGGATTTGTTCTTCCTTCTTCTTTGCCTTTACATTTGTATTAAATCGTTCCATGGAGTTATCTGGAGGGAGTTGGTTATGGAGTTCATCCTTGCGTTATTTTTTTATGCTCCCTTTCTTAATTTTATTTGTAATAGGGACAAAAAAATGGTTACCTCTTTTGAAAGAGATGAAAAAGAATCCAACTCAGTGGCTATTATGGGGAACGATCGGATTTGGCTTATTTTATGCTCCAATTTGTTTTGCTGGTGCATTCGGACCTGGTTGGTTAATCGCGGCTACTTGGCAAATGACAATTCTTTCAGGATCCCTGCTTGCACCACTTTTTTATCAAGAAATTCAAACAGCTAATGGCCCCTTAAAAGTAAGAGGTCAAATACCTCTGAGAGGCTTAAGTATGTCATTAATTATCCTTCTTGGTGTTGCTATCATGCAGTATGAACACGCTAGCCACTTATCGCTAAAACCAGTTTTACTAACAATTATTCCTGTCCTTATCGCATCCTTTGCTTATCCACTTGGAAATCGAAAGATGATGGCACTTTGTGAAGGAAGATTAGATGTGTTTCAACGTGTTCTCGGAATGACATTAGGTAGCTTACCTCTTTGGATCATATTCGCTATTGTCGCTTTATCCACTACAGGTCTACCGTCAAAAACTCAAACGATCCAGTCCTTTTGGGTGGCTATTTGTTCAGGATTAATCGCAACTTTATTATTTTTTCAAGCAACGAATCTTGTCCAACATAATATGGCACAGCTTGCAGCTGTTGAGGCCACTCAATCTGTTCAAGTACTATTCGTATTAATGGGAGAAATCCTCTTCCTAGGGGCACCTTTTCCAACATCCGTTTCTTTAATTGGGATGACACTAGTAATGATCGGTATGGTATTACATAGCTATATTTCTAGAAGTGATCGTCTTACACCAACACTCCAAACTGATACAACAAAACAATTTTCATAAGAAAAATAAAATGGATAAGCTGCACAATAAGAAGTTGTTACTCATCTTCGGTTTTAGCAGCTTATCCTTAAAGTCTCTGACAACTTTATTCAAACTTCCAACATCATTCTGATGGTTTTTAGCGCATGTCCATTGAATACATCCTCATACTCCGTCTCTATGTTAAAACCTTTTAATTTATAAAAATTAACCGCGGTTTGATTTTCCTTTTCAACATTTACATAAATCCTCTTAACATGTTCTAAATGCTCAATACCTGCTTTTAATAAATCTGTTCCGATTCCTTTTCCCTGAAATTCTTCATACAAATAAATTGCTCCCAATTCAACCCATCTATCGCCCTTAAGAGAGGTGAAATTTGCAAAGCCAATGATTTTATTTTCTTGCTCAGCAACTAAAAAGAGTGTCTTTTTTAATCTTTTTACTAACATTTCGTTAGAATAGGCACTATTGACAAAGCTTTCCTGTATTTCCTCAGGAATAATCCCCTTATATGTACTTTGCCAGCTTAACTTTGCTACGAGTTGGACTTGCTCTATATCCGTTTCATTCATTTTACGAATCAATGGCTTCATAAAATCGCCCCCTAAAAATAATAATAATTACAAATTATAACATTTTTCATAAAACGCATTAAAATGCAACCGAATTCATCTTCAAAGAAAAGTAAGAAAATTATGCGCTCCTTTGGAGAAGATTCACCCAAATTAAGGGCTTACATTATTGTGAATAAATAAGTTAATATGTGGATAACTTGTTGATAACAGCATAGGTTATCCACATATTGTTTTAGACGAAACTTTCCTTAGTCTCTTGAATTGATTGATTCTTATTTAGCTTTGTTATTTTTTCATGAATGTTATCCACAATATATTTAGCATCATAATCCATTGAAGCAACATGATAGGAATTTTCCAACTCAATAAGTTGCTTTTCAGTTGTTGAGATGTTATTAAAAATATAATCGGAATTTGCAGGAGAAACGACATTGTCAATTTTAGACTTAAAAATTACGGTAGGCTTAGAGACTGATTTAAGCTTGTCTTTGGTATTCTCCATTAGATCTAACAATTGATGTATTGCCTTTAGCGGGACTTGATCATACGTGATTTCATGTACTGATGGTTTTTTTATGTCCGGTTCACCTTCCTCGATCATACTTGGTGCTATTTCACCACGGTATTCCTTGTATGCTACATCTGTAACGGCTGGGTTGATTAAGAAAAGACCATCTACGTCTCCATTGACAGCTAATTGGAGAGTTAATGCCCCACCCATTGATTGCCCTACAACATAAACCCTATCACAAGATTCCTTTAACTTTTTATACGCAGTCTGAAGATCAAAAATCCATTCTCCATAGGTGCAATTTCCCAAATCATCAACATGAGTCCCATGTCCTTTTAACCTGGGAATAGAGACTGTATATCCATACTCTGCAAGTTGTTCCCCGATAAATTCCATGCTTTGTGGAGTTCCATTAAAACCATGGCATAGAACAATTCCTGTTTGGTTACCTGAGAAAAATATACTTTCCGCTCCTGAAACTACTGGATATATTTCACTTATCAATTTTATTACCTCCTCAAAAATACTTCCTCTATATAAAAAACTATTTAATTTTATAATTCTCATCTGTTTACTTGGTATTATCGTTTTATTCTACTCTAAAACTAAAAGATACACAATACGAAAATCTTAAACCTCTTTATAACCCAAAAAGCACGGTGTCAAATTAATCTTTGACTCCGTGCTTTTTTTATTCATAGCTAGGATACCCTACAAATTTATAGTCTTTTCCTATTTTAATTAATTCTAAATCACCTAGGTTAATTGCATCTGCCATCTTTTCAATTCCGGCTCCTCCGATAAATCCAGGAGCTTGCTTACCACCTATGATTTTTGGTGCTATGTATAAAACAAGTTTATCCACAAGTTGTTCACCGAGGAAAGATGCATTCACTTCTCCTCCACCTTCTATCAACACGGAAGAAACACCATTTTCACCTAGTATGCGAATAGTATCCTGCAAGTTCACCTTCTCATCTCCTGAAGTAATAAATACTTTTACACCTAAGGATTCTAAGTGATCTCTTGCTGCATTTGAATAGTTCTTTGATGTGAAGACCCATGTTTCTGCCTGTTGATCAGTTACTACCTTTGAGTTAAGCGGAATACGTAAGCGGCTATCTAGAATAATCCTAATAGGATTTCTACCATGTTCAATTCTAGTTGTTAATTCAGGGTCATCCTTAATAACTGTTTGGACCCCTACTAAAATTCCAGAGTGCTCGTGTCTCAATTGATGAACATCTTTTCGTGCTTCAAGAGAGGTTATCCATTTACTGTCTGATGTAAAAGTAGAGATTTTACCATCTAAAGTTGTAGCTGATTTCATCGTAATAAATGGTGTCTTTGTTGTGATAAACTTATTAAACACTTCATTCATATTAATAGACTCTTGTTCACAAACTCCAACCACCACTTCAATATTTGCCTCTTTTAAAATTTTTATTCCATTTCCAGCAACAAGTGGATTTGGATCTAAAGTAGCAACTATTACTTTTTTAATGCCCGCTTCAACAATTGCAACTGCACAAGGGCCTGTTCGACCATGATGTGAACAAGGCTCCAGAGTCACATACATCGTGCCACCCTTTGCTTGATCACCAGCCATATTTAATGCATGAATTTCAGCATGGGGACCTCCTGCTTTTAAATGAGCACCTACACCTACTATTCGACTTTCATTAACGATTACGGCTCCAACTAGTGGGTTTGGGCTTGTTTGACCCTTCATAGCTACGGCATTATTTATCGCTAATTTCATATAAACTTCATGTTCATTCAAATCGAGTAGCCTCCTCTAAAATGGCCGGCCTTCTCCATTTTTGTTTCTAGGTAGCGCTGATTGTAACTAGATACATCGCCCCATAGTGGAATTCGCCCTACTACGTTTGCACCTGAATCTTGAAGTGCCTCAAGTTTATGCGGATTATTTGTTATTAATGTCACTGGTAATTGTCTAAGAGCCTTGAGAACTCTTAGTGCCTCATCATAGCTTCTTGCATCATCGGCAAAACCTAGTCGTTCATTTGCATCAACAGTATCCAGACCTTCCTCTTGAAGGAGATATGCAAGAGCTTTACTAAATAAACCAATCCCTCTGCCTTCATGATTTGCGAGATAGAATAGAGCTCCTGTCCCATGCTCTTTTATCATTCTTAACGATTGCTTTAATTGATAACCACAATCGCATCTTTTACTTCCAAAAATGTCTCCTGTATGACAAATACTATGCATTCGAATTAAAGCAGATTCCTCTGATTCAAAGTCACCATAAACTATTACACTTGATTGTTGTTGACTAGCTAGTTGAATAGTCGGTAATCTTTTCAAAATTGCCTCAAATGAAGAATCCACCTCACCTTCTTCATTCAGCCAGCAATACCATTTAAAAAACACTGTTTCGTCATCTAACTGAACAGGTAGGTTAATTGGTCCTACAATATATGTCACTCCCTTATCATAAGGGACAACCTTTATTTTCTCTTTCAAGCTATCTAGAGGAATTTCTTGTACTGCTTCGATCATAACTTTTTCTCCCCTTTAGTAATAAATAACTTACTTATTGTAAGTAAGTATACTTTTGAAACTAAATCACGTCAACTTTTCTAAGTTTAAGAACTTCTTGTTTCAGCCTTACTTTATAGCCTTCTAATGAAATAATCAAGCTGTGGGGGTTATTTAAATCAATTTATGATAGTCAAAATACTGTTTTTTCATAAAGATATGGGTAAAATAGTTAGTAGAGGTGATCATATGGAACATGTAAAAACAGATAATCAATTTCAGGAACTTATTAACGGGGAAGATCCAGTCGTCTTAAAATTCTTCACAGATTGGTGTCCTGATTGCAAAAGAATGGACATGTTTTTACCTACTGTTTTCGAAGAAGTAGGTAACATTCCTATGTATGAAATAAACAAAGATGAACTCCCTGAGATTGCAGAAAAATATGATGTCATGGGAATTCCAAGCTTATTAGTTTTTAAAAAAGGGGAGAAACTAGCTCATCTCCATAGTGCTAACGCAAAAACTCCTGATCAGGTTATAGAGTTTTTATCAGAATCCTACAAATAAGAACTGAAAAGAAATAATAAACTTTTTTATCCTGCAATAGGGTAGATTCCTTTACCCAATCTTCTTTTGTTAAGGGAGTCTAACCTATTTGGTAACAAAATACTACAATCCAGTTGTTCTGTTCTCATAAACTTTGTTGCTATTAAACAAGTATCAGGTTGTTGATTTGTGCTCCAGGATGCTCTCTTTCCGTATGGATGAACGTGAGCCTCCTCAGCGCGTTTGCTACACACAAACCTAATAAGTTTTATTCAAAGAACAACTTCTTAAAAAAACAAACTTTTGCCAAAATAAAAGATTAAAATGCATTATTTAATGTGTAAAAGCAAAAGGTCCACGATACCGTGGACCTTTTGTGGCTAATAAGACAAATCTTCCACGTTTATCTTTTAAGAGAAAGCTTGATCTATAGCATGTTCTAAGTTAGGTTCTGAATCTATAGCATAACGTTTTGTTACATTTACATCCTTGTGTCCTGCCAATTGAGCTACTGTACGGATATCAATCCCTTTATTAATAAGCCTCTTACAAAAGGTATGACGTAGTTTATGAGGATTCACATCATATTTTTGCAGCATATACTGAACTGCTCTCGTTGATATTCTCTTATTTACACTGGAAACAAATAATGCTTCTCTGCTTGTATCTAGAGAATCAGTATAATTTTTAAGGTGTTTGCAGACCACTTTTGAAAGTGGGATCGTTCTCCCAATTCCACCATTTTGATCTTTTACAATAAGTGTTCTCTTTTTATCTGTTAATATAATATCATCATGATTTAATTCGCAGAGTTCTGAAAGCCGAATTCCGGTATACAAAAGAGTATAAACAATTGCGATGTTTCGGAGGTTTTCATCTGCCTCGACCTCCAATAACAATTGCTTCTCTTCGCTTTCATTAAGTGTCTCAGGAACCTCATTATCCTTAATTTTTTCTTTACGCTGGATATCTAAGACAATTTGAGATCTACCTAAAAAGCGTGAAAAAACACTTATAGCTGCTAGATATTTTTCGATAGTTCCTGTGCTTTTTTGCTGATATTCTAAATAATCCATATATGACTGAACATCATTCTTTGAGATTTCATCGATTCCTATATTTTTGGTTGTTAACCATGATTGAAACTTCTCAAGAACTCCATGATATGTCTTTATTGTCCCATCAGTTTTTCCTTGTTCTTTTTGCCATTTAGAAAACTCATCGAATAAATCTGTGCCAGTGTTTTTCAAAGTACCACCGTCCCTAATTTTTAGAAAAGTATGATTCTATAAAATCATTATACAATAGCACTTCGTACAACTCAACTTCTGTGCAAATAATGTATATATCTTAGACACAGCATCCTTTTCTTAGTGTTCTCTAGAAAATGACCCATAAAGGTAATATTTACATTGAATCCGAAAGGATAATTAAGCGCAATAACCTGCTTTCTGGAAAAATAAAAATAAAGTTAGTAGCGTCAAATGTCACGTATGGCCATGAAGATTAAAGTAGAGGTAAGCAAACGATTTTTTTTATTAAAATTTAACAAAAGAAAGATAAATGACAAAAAAAGCTAGTCTTATGACTAGCTTTCAAACTACATGGCGAGTGGAAGATGCCCTATGTGCGAGCCCTTTTTTATTTATTGGTTAAAATGAAATGTCGATAAAGATCCTAGGAAATGACTATCTGATAAATATATATATCATTCAGATACAAAAAAAGACCAGTATCTCTACTGATCTTTTCCTTTTCTTACCTGGCAACGTCCTACTCTCACAGGGGGAAACCCCCAACTACCATCAGCGCTGAGAGCTTAACTTCCGTTTTCAGATTTCGGTTTGCGATAAGCTGCGTATCTCCGCGTCAGCTTGTTCTCTCAGATCCTCATGTGCCAAGAACGCACACTCCGGTCTTCCCTCCATCTGCACTTCCTTACTTGCACAGGATGTGCTGACTTCTACGATGCCACAGGACGTGGCGCTTTTTAGTAGAAGTTCCTTAATATGCTTCTCCCAAGCCTCTGGCTAGTAGTCTTACCTTGTACTGTTCTTCTGAGAACCTTCGGTTTTTATATCTTTTTAATACAAAAAAGACCAGTATCTCTACTGATCTTTTCCTTTTCTTACTTGGCAACGTCCTACTCTCACAGGGGGAAACCCCCAACTACCATCGGCGCTGAAGAGCTTAACTTCCGTGTTCGGCATGGGAACGGGTGTGGCCTCTTCGCCATCATCACCAAATAATATTA
>JAPSLU010000191.1 GCA_031180405.1 Bacillus sp. (in: firmicutes)
ACATCGTAATATAGGAGGGAATTTACATGCCAAGAGTAAAAGGCGGTATCGTTTCACGTAAACGTCGTAAAAAAGTATTAAAATTAGCTAAAGGTTATTTCGGTTCTAAACATACATTATACAAAGTGGCAAACCAACAAGTAATGAAATCATGGATGTATGCATACCGTGATCGTCGTCAAAAGAAACGTGACTTCCGTAAATTATGGATCACTCGTATCAATGCAGCTGCTCGTGTAAATGGTCTTTCTTACAGCCGTTTAATGCACGGATTAAAGCTTGCAGGTATTGAAGTAAACCGTAAAATGCTTGCTGACTTAGCTATTTCTGATGAAAAAGCATTTGCTCAATTAGCAGAAGCTGCTAAAGCACAGATTAACAAATAATTGAACGGTATAAGAGCTGACTCTAGATAGAGTCAGCTCTTTTTACTATTAAAGGAAAATAATATATAGATCAAAGAACTAAATTAGTACATAAAGAAAGGAAGTGAAAAGGGTGATCTATTTACTAAGCTACTATCTTTTACTAAATATAATTGGTTTTGTTCTAATGGGGGTTGATAAAAAACGGGCAATAAGAAGAGAGTGGAGAATAAAAGAATCATCACTTTGGTGGATTGCAATTAGTGGCGGAGCTATAGGTGGTTTTGTAGGAATGAGAATTTATCGTCATAAAACTAAGCATACAACATTTACCATTCTTTTTCCGACCTTCGCTCTCTTCCATATCGTACTTTTGATTTATTTATATAACTTGATAGCATAAACTAAAAGTGATCTCGTAAAATGGAAACAATACGACTACTTCACAGAATGGCAACTTAGAAGGTGGTGATGACAATTCAACTGGCAACCTCCACTGTATTAACAGTCATTCAAACGACTGGTTTTTTTGCGCCGTTTGTATTTATTCTATTTCATATGATTAGACAGTTCTTACTTATTCCCGTTGCAGTTGTGTGTGTTGCAGGTGGAATACTTTTTGGTACACAGCTTGGTTCAGTTTATTCCATCATAGGACTTACGGGTTCAAGTATTACGTTTTATTTGATTACAAAACTTTTTCCTACACTTATGAATCGATTTGTCAAAATGAAGGAAAAGTGGTTAGGGAATTATACTAGCTTTTCATTGATTCAGATTATAATTCTAAGAATGATCCCATTTATCAATTTTTCGCTCATTTCGTTGTGTATTTTAGAAAAAACAAAAACCTTTAGTCGCTATACGAAAATATCATTTCTTACTCACATTCCATCAACACTCTGTTTTACGATATTAGGAGCATCCATACATTCTTTACCTCCTATCTTTCTTGTGGCAATTGTGATTACCTTGTTTGTCCTAATCTATTATTTTAGAGAAAAGCAAGTTTGTATTAAGTGGAATGATTTTTTTCTAAGAGAGAAAGCATGATTAAGCGTTTGTGAGGATCATTTAGATGGAATCGCGACCGTTGAAGTTGAAAAGAGAGCGATGGTAGCTGAGTATAGCGGCTGTTTGGGTATCCCCATAGTCGCTGGTTCAAACCATACAGTGGTGTTTTTTCAGAAGAACTTCAGGGAACAATGGATTTGTAGTCTAAATTGGAAGTCTTGGCTAGGCACACATGTGTGCAGCAATTGTCTATAACAATGATATGTTAGTATTCATATTTCATCTAGGCTTAATGTCACAACACAATTAGTTCTAAAGGGATATCACCCTTAATGAAAGCCGTTAAAGATTTGGTTCGGTTCTCCGAGGCCAGAAAAAACGAAATGACGTGCAAGGTCCACTTACATCAGCTTGCCTTTTTGAGCCACAACTTGTTGAATATAAAGAACATCAAAATGGTATGATGGAATTTTTAAAAGTCCATCTGGAACAAGAAAGATTGCTGCTAGCTAGCGTAGAGCGTTAAAAATTCTTTTATTCAATTTTTCAGTGTAGTCTGCAAATAAAGAGCTTGAGATTTCAAGCTCTTTATTTTAATTTTCTCGTCTTTTCAAGATCAATTCCTTGATAGGACTTTTCCAGTCAACTTTACTATGAGGATATCGTAATTTCACTTGTTCCTGAATGTAATCAAAATCTTCTAATGTGAGCCCTTGTAATGCACTTGTTGATTTTGACCAGATAAATATGGAGACAACTTCAAAAGCGTTTGTCGTTGTCCCTAGGTACTTTTCTCCTTCAAATAATGCCCCTTTATAGGTGATGAGAAAGTTTTTGCGTACATTTTCCTTATCATCTAAAAAATAAAATTGTTTTTTCTCATGTGCTAACTCAAGCTTTCGTTTGGGATTTAGAAAATACTTAATACCAGAATAAAGGAGAAAGAATATAAAGACGATTAAGAGCAAACGTAAAATAATAACAATCATCGGAAAACCCCTCCTGAGGGTAATTTTTCTTATATACGAATAAGAGGTTGAAAAGGTTCCATGTTTTATAAATTTTGATATAATTTTTTAAGAATATATCAATGATGGGAGAATACTTCATGAACTTTTCAGTACTATTTAATATGCAGCAAGAATTAGATGCAAAGATTCAAGCGCAACATCAGCTAGAAAATGAGAATTTGGTCGATCGGAAAATACTTGCTTTATTAGTCGAAATTGGTGAGCTGGCAAATGAAACTAAGTGTTTTAAGTTCTGGAGCCTAAAGCCACCTGCAGCGACAGATATCATATTAGAAGAATATGTAGATGGCATTCACTTTATCCTATCCTTAGGATTAGAGATGGAAATAGATACAAACATGAGCTTCTTAGAACAGGAATCTAGCAGAACTTTAACAGAACAATTCTTAATTGTCTATGAAACGGTTTCATCATGTAAAAATGAGCAGTCAATCTCCAATTATAAAAAGATGTTTGAGGAGTATCTATTACTTGGGAAATTATTGGGTTTTTCCTCTGAGCAAGTAGAAAAAGCATATGTTTCTAAAAATAAAGTGAATCATCAACGTCAACAACAAGGATACTAATAACCCGAGTTATTTTCTTTCCCCACACCCTTTATTGTATAATTAACAAGATTGGTATAGAAGGAGGCCTACATAAATGACAAAGCTAGATGAAACATTAGTGATGCTTAAAGATTTAACAGATGCAAAAGGGATTCCTGGTAACGAGCGAGAAGTTCGTGATGTCATGAAAAAATACATAACACAATATTCTGATGAGGTTGTAACAGACCATTTAGGAAGCTTAATTGCTAAAAAGGTCGGACAAGAAAATGGTCCTAAAATTATGATTGCAGGTCACTTAGATGAAGTTGGTTTTATGGTGACACAGATTGATGATAAAGGGTTTTTACGGTTTCAAACAGTTGGTGGCTGGTGGTCACAGGTTATGTTGGCACAGCGTGTAACGATTGTTACAAGAAAAGGGGATATAACTGGGATTATCGGTTCTAAGCCGCCTCATATCCTTTCTCCTGAGGCTCGTAAAAAACCAGTGGAGATTAAGGACATGTTCATTGATATTGGTGCATCGAGTCGTGAGGAAGCAATAGAATTTGGAGTGAAGCCAGGTGACCAAGTGGTTCCATATTTTGAATTCACTGTGATGCAAAATGAAAAAATGTTGCTTGCAAAAGCTTGGGACAATCGAATTGGTTGTGCGATTGCAATTGATGTATTGAAAAATTTAAAAGGAACAGCTCACCCAAACGTAGTATATGGAGTTGGGACTGTTCAAGAAGAAGTTGGTTTGCGAGGAGCACGTACATCAGCAAATATGATTCAACCTGACATTGCCTTTGGAGTAGATGTTGGAATTGCAGGGGATACACCAGGAATCTCTGATAAAGAAGCAGCAAGTAAAATGGGTGAAGGTCCTCAAATTATTCTTTATGACGCTTCAATGGTATCACATAAAGGCTTGCGAGATTTAGTGACAGATACAGCTGATGAACTGAATATCCCTTATCAGTTTGATGCGATCGCAGGTGGCGGTACAGATTCAGGTGCGATTCACATTTCTGCAAATGGTGTTCCAGCATTGTCTATCACAATTGCAACTCGTTATATCCACTCTCATGCAGCTATGTTGCACCGTGATGATTATGAAAATGCGGTGAAATTAATTACAGAAGTCATTAAACGACTGGATCGTGAAACAGTAAATAAAATTACATTTGATTAAAAAAGCTGGGGAATCTTCCCCAGCCCTTTTAACGTTCAGGAAACTATAAAAAATTCTTGAACTGTGGTTAAGCGCTTCGGCATCCAGCGCCAGCAGTCTTACTTTTTGCAAAAAAAGTAAGATGCCTAGCTCCTCGAGGTCATAAGTCACAATTGAATTGAAGACAAAGAACGTCTTCTATTCAATTGCGCTTTATACTTGTCGGAGCTGATCAGGGCGCTTGCGCTTTTGTTCTTATTGAACATTTTTAGTAAGCCCTTGCTCCAATGTTGTAAGCATTTCTTTTTTGTCTTCTTCATTAGCGTTTTGCCAAATTACCTCAAAGAGAACTCCCAAACCAGGAAGCATTTTCTCTTCGCCGCTTTGAATGGCATCGACAATAGTATCTTGCAATTGATCTTGCGTGTTTCCTGAAACATTTGAAATAACGGCATGTCGTAAATTTAAATTCAAAGTAAGCACTCCTTTTGGATTTTTAGTCTATATTGTCCCACAGCCATTTCCTAAGGCAAATTAAATAAGTAACAGCTTTTAATTATAGAATTTGTTAATTGCGTAAGAATTATGTATGATTGGAAAGAGAAATAGCTATAGTTTACAAAGGGAGTATGAAAGTGGATCGAATTGAATCTGTCAAAAATCAAAAAGTTAAACAATGGAAGAAACTGCATACCAAAAAAGAACGTGAAAACACAGGTACGTTTATAATAGAAGGACTTCACTTGGTCGAAGAAGCTCTAAAAAATAAAGAAATGATTAAAACCCTCATTGTTTCAGAAGATTTGAATCTTCCTTACGATTGGGATGTAGATAATGTTAGTATGACTTTAGTTACTAGTGATGTAATGAAAGCAATAAGTGATACTGAAACACCACAGGGGGTTGCTGCAATTTGTGAGTTCCAAAAAACACATTCACCTCAATCTTGGTCAAAGGTATTATTAGTAGATAGTGTACAAGATCCTGGTAATTTAGGAACAATTATTCGCACTGCTGATGCTGCTGGGATTGATGGGATTATCTTAGGAGAAGGAACAGTTGATCATTACAATTCAAAAGTCATCCGCTCTAGTCAAGGATCATTATTTCATTTGCCAATTGTTAAGGGTTCTTTGCAGGAGTGGGTTGATGTTTATAAAAAAAATCAAGTCCCTATCTATGGAACATCATTACAAAATGGCGTAAGCTATAAAGAAGTTACATCAGCTGACAGGTTTTGTCTTATCATGGGTAATGAAGGTAGCGGTGTAAAGAAGGAATTGTTAAATCAAACGACTAAAAATCTGTTTATCCCAATTCATGGTGGAGCAGAATCATTAAATGTGGCAATTGCAACTGGAATTCTTCTTTATCATTTACGTAAATAGGAAGGTTGCGGGAACAAATTGTTTTGATTATAATAAGATAGAAATTACATATATCAACAAAAACGATGACAGAGACTAGTAATTTACAATTCGTCCACTAGGGAGAAAATGCCGAGACTGGAAGCATTTTTTGGATTGAAGTAAATGAATTCACCTCTCGAGTTGACACTTAGACCGTCTAAGGCGTAAAGGTGTTCCGGTATTTACCGTTATGGAAATGAAGTGAGTTGTACTTAGATATAGATTAATGAAGGATAAGTCTTTAGACCTATTGTTCATGTCTAGCTACAGCGCCAAGCCCCCGAGTTATAGCCGCTCATGAATGAAGGTAGAAAGAACCTTTTATTCTATAAGCGTCATAACTGCCCGAGGCTAACCAAGGCGCTTCGCATTTCTAGTCAACTAACAAGGGTGGTAACGCGAATTCAACTCGTCCCTTTTTTGGGGCGGGTTTTTTATTTTGCAAAAAAACCGCTAATGAGGTTCTAAATAAAGGAGGAAAAAACATGCAGGAGCAATTAAAACAGCTTCAACAAGAAGCGCTTGAAAAAGTAGAACAAGCGCAGGATTTAAAGGCATTAAATGACATACGTGTCGCTTACTTAGGAAAAAAAGGTCCGATTACTGAAGTATTAAGAGGAATGGGTAAGCTTTCAGCTGAAGAACGTCCGGTAATGGGGGCACTTGCAAATGAAGTGAGAGAAGCGATTGCAACGTCTATCTCAAGTAAGCAGGAGCATTTAGAGCAGCTGGCTGTTGAGCAAAAACTAGCAACTGAAACAATTGATGTTACTTTACCTGGTCGTCCAGTTAGAGTTGGAAACCATCATCCAATTACAGCTGTTATTGAAGAAATTGAAGATCTATTCCTTGGAATGGGTTACCAAATTGCGGAAGGTCCTGAAGTTGAAACGGATTATTTTAACTTTGAAGCATTAAATCTTCCGAAGGGACATCCAGCACGTGATATGCAAGATTCCTTCTACATTACGGAAGAGCTGCTATTACGTACTCACACTTCTCCAGTACAAGCTAGAACAATGCAAAATCATAAAGGTCAAGGACCTGTTAAAATTATTTGCCCTGGAAAGGTATATCGTCGTGATAATGACGATGCAACTCACTCTCATCAGTTCACTCAAATCGAGGGACTTGTTATTGATGAGAATATTAGTATGAGCGATTTAAAAGGAACGCTTGAAGTATTTGCGAAAAAAATGTTCGGTGAAGAACGAGAAATTCGCTTGCGCCCTAGCTTTTTCCCGTTTACAGAGCCTTCGGTTGAGGTTGATGTATCTTGTTTCTTATGTAGTGGAAAGGGTTGTAATGTTTGTAAAAAAACTGGATGGATTGAAATGCTAGGTGCAGGTATGGTTCATCCAAATGTGCTTAAAATGGCTGGTTTTGATCCAGAAAAGTATACTGGTTTCGCATTTGGTATTGGTGGAGAACGTATAGCGATGTTAAAGTATGGAATTGATGATATCCGTCATTTCTATACAGATGATGTACGATTCTTAAAACAATTCAAACGAGCGTAAAAAGGAGGATAACAACATGTTTGTTTCATATAAATGGTTAGCTGAATATGTTGACCTGTCAGGAATTACACCTGATGAGTTAGCAGAGAAAATTACACGTAGCGGAATTGAAGTAGAAGGTGTTGACGTATTAAACGAAGGCATCAAGGGTGTTGTGATTGGTCACGTTGTGGAAAAAGAGCAGCACCCGGATGCTGACAAATTAAATAAATGTCAGGTTGATTTAGGAAACGGAGAACTTACTCAAATCATATGCGGTGCCAAAAACGTAGATAAAGGGCAGAAGGTCGCAGTTGCAACAGTAGGGGCGGTTTTACCTGGGAATTTTAAAATCAAAAAAGCTAAGCTCCGTGGAGAAGCTTCAAACGGAATGATTTGTTCCCTTCAAGAGCTTGGTATTGAATCAAAGCTAGTTGCTAAGGAATATTCAGAAGGAATTTTCGTGTTCCCTAATGATGTAGAGGTAGGCGCAGATGCGCTTGAACAGTTAAATCTTGACGATGCTGTGCTTGAGCTTGGATTAACACCAAACCGTGCCGATGCGTTAAGCATGTTAGGGGTTGCCCATGAAGTAGCTGCAATCCTTAACCGCGATGTAAAGTATCCAGAAATATCATATGAAAGCTCTTCTGAGAATGCATCAGATGTAATTGATGTAAAAGTGGAGGCATCAGAAGATAATCCATTATATATTGCGAAGGTCATTAAAAACGTGACAATTGCTCCATCACCTTTATGGATGCAAACACGTTTAATGGCAGCAGGCATTCGTCCTCATAATAATGTGGTCGATATTACAAACTTTGTTCTTCTAGAATATGGTCAACCGCTTCATGCATTTGATTATGAACGATTAGGTTCAAAGGAAATACTAGTTCGTCGCGCGAAGGACGGAGAGAAGATTATCACGCTTGATGATCAAGAACGAACACTTACTTGTGAACATCTAGTCATTACAAATGGAAATGAGCCTGTTGCACTAGCTGGTGTTATGGGTGGTGCAAATTCAGAAGTTCAAGCAGATACTAAAACTGTTCTTTTAGAATCTGCATTGTTTAATGGCCAACGCATTCGCACAGCTTCAAAAGATCACGGCTTACGAAGTGAAGCAAGTGCACGCTATGAAAAAGGCGTGGATCCAAACCGTGTCCAAGCAGCTGCAGAGCGTGCAGCGCAATTAATTTCACTGTATGCAGGAGGAGAGGTTTTAACTGGAAATGTAGAAGTTCGATCAGCTACTTTTGAACAGAAAATTGTTAGAACAACTGTTGAAAAAGTTAACAAAGTGCTTGGAATGAGTATTTCAGCTGAAGAAATGAAAGCAATCCTAGGTCGCCTCCAATTTGAAGTTGAACTAGATAACACAACTTTAACGGTTACGGTTCCAACTCGTCGTGGGGATATTACAATTGAAGAGGATCTTGTAGAGGAAATTGCAAGACTCTACGGTTATGATAATATACCGACAAAATTACCAGTAGGTCAGGCAATTCCAGGTAAACTAACAGATTATCAGGAAAAACGTCGTAAAGTTCGCGCGTTTTTAGAAGGAGCCGGATTATATCAAGCCATTACGTATTCTCTTACTAGCGAAGAAAAGGCAG
>JAPSLU010000192.1 GCA_031180405.1 Bacillus sp. (in: firmicutes)
TAATATCAGCGAAAATCTCTTTTCCATCAAATGTAATCAAGCGGCACTCCATTCTTCCTATATTATGCCCCTTTAGAATCTCTGCAATTCTATGTTCAATCTTTATTTGGTCCTCAGAATGAATAAAATCCATGACAGAATTTCCTATCAAATTAATTTTATTTCCTCCTAGCTTTTTCATTGCTTCGGGATTAACAAGGCTAATTTTGCCCTCCTGATATATAACTATACAATTGGGAGAGTTTTCGAAAAGTTCGCGATACCGTATTTCACTTTCTAAAAGACCTAACTTAATATAATCTTGTTCTGTCAATCTAGACCTGT
The DNA here is from genome assembly GCA_031180405.1 of Bacillus sp. (in: firmicutes). Taxonomy (GTDB): domain Bacteria; phylum Bacillota; class Bacilli; order Bacillales; family Bacillaceae; genus Metabacillus. Next base: position 325 of record JAPSLU010000192.1, read on the forward strand.
TTTGCAATTTTTTGTAATCAATAGAATTAATATTCATGTCATCACCGTTATTTTCTTTATATATAAATTCAATTTAAATAGAATTGCCTTCACCTACATGGATATTAGGAGACTGGAAACCTATTAAGAGTCAGAAAACTCAACTTACATACCTTTGTTAGTCTAATACAAAAACTACCAAAGTGTGGCTGGTATAATTAAGTAGGTTTATATTGCAAAATAAACTTAATTTTTACCCGGAGATCATAGCTTCACAGCCTTAGACCCGTTGTTTTTTGTCCTTATTTTTTAATAGGTTTGCTATTATTGAAGGTGATTCCATATAGAATACCCGAATAGTACTATATAACTAGGATAATTATACCAGTTCGGTGGTGAGTAATCTATCAATCTTCTCTTAAATTTTACCTAATTTTATAATTCTTATAATTCATCGGATTAGTTAACATAACATTATACCTTTGTAAAATGTCATGGTATTCTCTCCAACTTTTCCAGTTTACACAATTAAGAGAAGCCATTATAGTTATTGCAATATTTAATTACGTTTGCTTAAGTACAGTGTTTCACAGAGTCCCTAAATATAAAATATATACTTCATAGAATTTATTCTAATGTACAGTAATTGTACTAAAGAAAAAAAGAGTTAATTCACAAACACTCTCAATAATTTTCATGTGTAAAATAAATGATTTTAGCTCTACCTTTATCAGCAGTTTTACAATAAAACAAAAAAGCTCACAAACATTGATATACCAACATTTGTGAGTGTTTTATAACTAAAGATACTAATTGTCGGGGTCAAAACCATCAAAACGGTTAAACTAGGGTACATTTTTTTTGAAAGGTAAAATGAATTAGTTTTTTTAAAATATATAGCTAACGAAAAAGCCATCCTTTTTGATTTATTTCATTAGTGGTCAAAGGTTTAACTTTGAATTTTACTTTCCTATATTTTTACAGACACTGATTTTCACTTTATGTGTAAATCTTTATTTAAATTTCCCCCAAATCACGATTCATACTAATACGCTGATTTTCTTTTGGTTTTATTGTTAGGATTTTGATAAAGTAACTAATGACCAATAATAGTGTAATTAAAAAATAGTCCCTTCCAATCTCGGACTTTACTTATTTAAATCACTTCTTATGTAATAGTCTTTAAATGCCACATGTCATTTATTCTTCGAATCTCTTTTAAATCACATTTTGGTTTTCGGTCATATGTTAAAAGTCCATTAATTTCTTGTTCAACATCTGTTAGCTGTGTATAGCAATAACCATGTAATGATTGAGATTCATAGACAGCTTTCATCACTCTTTCATAATCTGCGATATAGTCCTCTTCATTTGAGACAGAGGTATATCCCCATCCACTTTCATTTCCCACTTTAAACCCAATTCCTCCAAACTCTGTTAAGAGAATCGGTTCGCCACAGTGATGAAAACCTTGTGCATAAATTCCTCTACCAGCTGGTTTTGAATGAAGGAGATGATCGGCCGTTGATAGTGAATGACGAAATTCATTGTATTTTTCCACTTCATCTTTGTGACCATGATTATAATTGTGAATCGCACAAATATCAGATTTTGTCATTTCCCAACCATCATTTGAAATCACTAATCTGGTTTTATCAAGTGAGTGGATGAGGTGGTACATCGCTAACGAATGGTGCTGTTGCTGGTTATTATTTGCAATAGATGGAACTCCCCAGCTTTCATTTATCGGAACCCATGTAACTATACATGGATGGTTATAATCTCGATCAATGATTTCAATCCATTCTTTCGTTAAACGAGCAACAGCATCCTCACTATAAGAAGGAGAAGCGGCACATTCACCCCATACTAAGAAGCCTAATTGATCTGCCCAATAAAGAAAACGAGGATCCTCAACCTTTTGATGTTTTCTACAACCATTGAATCCCATTTCTTTTGTTAATTCGATATCTTTTTTAAAATCTTGATCGGTTTGTGCGGTTAGCAGACTTTCAGGCCAGTAGCCCTGGTCAAGTACCAACTTTTGATAATATGGTTTGTTGTTAAGATACACCATCCCATTTTCAGTATGTATTTTTCTCATACCGAAATAGGATGTAATTTCATCGAGTACCATATCTCCTTCTTTCAAACGAATAGTTATATCGAATAAATTTGGATTTTCAGGTGACCAGTTCCATCCAGTACCATGGAAACCAGTCCTAAATATTTTACGATTATAGAGATTAATAGATCTTTTTGTATAACTTTCATGTAGTTTCACCGTTTCATTTGCTATATTCTCATCTTTAAAACTAATATCAATTTCAATGGTTTTATTTACGTACACACCAGAAACTTCAAAATCAATTGAAATTTCGCCCTTGTCAATATCAGGAGTAAATCTCACTTTGTTAATATGAGTTTTATTCACTGCCTCGATCCAGACTGTTTGCCATATTCCAGTTGTCCGTGTATACCAAATTCCCGCGGATTTTTCAACCCAAAATTGTTTTCCTCGGGGAATCGTTTCGTCTTCGGATGGGTCCTCTACTCTTACAACAACGGATTGTTTTCCTTCTATTAGGTAGTTTGTAATATCAAAGAAAAAATCGGTATGACCACCTTCATGAGTACCTACTAAATGTCCGTTAACGAAAACCATCGCCCGGTAATCTACAGCTCCAAAGTGCAAGATAATTTGCTTGTTAAGCATGGATTCAGGGATTTCAAACTCCCGGCGATACCACACCCAATCATGAAAGCCAGGATCGTTAATGCCACTAAGTTTTGTTTGATAAGCAAATGGCACGGTGATCTTTTTTGTATATTTCGATTTACTAATATACCATTTTTGTTCTAAGCCAATGTTCTGATCATCAAATTCAAATTCCCATTCTCCATTTAAATTAAGCCAATCATTTCTTACTAACTGAGGTCTTGGGTATTCGTGTCGATACATTCTCTTATTCTCCTTATTTGAAATTATTTGCTATTAATCTCTCTGATTTTACTTAGTTCTACTTTGGATTTCTTTCTTGTTGAACATCCGTTATTTGTTTATAACAAATCAGATGGTGGCTTAAATATGATTCCGCCCAATATTCCTGATCTAGTAATGGTTTTTGATATAGCAGTGTATGACATTTCCGATCTCTATTGAAATCTTTCTCATCCCAAAATAAGAGTTTACATGGTCTATGATTTCTCCCCCTTTATATAAAGTAAATTCTACGTCATATAAATGAGGAGCTTGTGGAGTCCGATGAACCACTCTCCAAGGGTGCCATTAATTCACTTTTTATTTATTACAGATATTCTGTTTAATTACAATTTATCTGTATCCAAATAAAGAATACGCTTTCATTTTGGAATAGTCAACCATTTTTTAGTAATTACTTGTTTAATAGCTTTAACTTTATTTCAACAAAAAAATCCATCAAATTAGATGGATTTATCATGAACAAACGCTCACTATATTTGTTTCTCATCTGTTACAGCGCACATTAACAACCCGTTTAACTCCACTCCCACAAGGCTACGCACCTTGAAAGACAAACGTTTTTAGGCCAGTAATTTTACTTTCTCTACACAGTTATCCAGCTAAATGGGATGAATAATCACTTTATTTACTATTATTAAAAGATATTTTTAATTTAATATCCTGCGGATGATCACCGAATTCTTTGCCAAATAAATTAAACCCGCCTTTATGAATTGCATCGTCCTTAATGCCTATCCGGAAGGTTAAAAATTGATGATCTAATAAATGTAAATCGTTTATCTTAATATCAGATAAGTGGACATCGTCAATCGTTGTTTTATAATTTGTTACCTTCCACGTTTTTAATAATCCATACTGAGTACTTGTTGTATCACTCCAGGCTATTGAATTAAGTTTCCCGGGTCGATCTCCATAATCCCCGGGACTTGTCCAAGTACCAATATCAACACCATTCAGCCATACTGTTATATCTGAAGGCCAATTTTGATCATAGTTTGGTGCCTCCGAGCAGATTTCTAATGAGATTTGCAATTCATTAATCTTCGTTTCTGATGGAATCGCAAGCGGTAGCTTATATTCAAAATACCCTTTTCTTGTCCATATTAATTGAGCATTTATTCGAAGAGGACTATAAAAATGAACAGGTTCGTCTTCAGGAATAATGATTCCATCATGATTAGCTATACCACATGTAGGAGAAACATGAAAATCAACATATTGTCCTATCGGCATCTCTAATTCATAATATTTATTATCTTTCGCTTGATCCTTTACGGCATTTAACTGAATATGAATGTCATCAAAATTTCGTGCACAAACCTTCATAGCACCCCTGGATGCCGGCCTTAGCTCCGTCAAAATTAACCCCGAATCCTCTAGAACTTTTACATGAGCAGCTATCGTAGATACAGGTTTATCTAGGCTTTCAGATAACTCATGAATATTCATGGTTCCTTTGTTTAGTAAATAAATAATCTTTAAGCGGACTTCTGATGATAATGCATGAGCAACCTTTTGTAGATCACTTGGTTTATTAATCGATAATTCTAACATATTACACCACCCTAATCCCAAACCAACAAAAAGTACTTATTTAAATCAATATAAACGGATTTTTTGTTTTAATACATATATTAACTGGTTTGGATCGATATTTCAAACAAATTATTTGCACAAATTTGTCTTTTAAGTTGAAAATGACTTATTACACTACTCTTACAACGTTTCGAGGCTCCAATAAATAAACTCTATTTGAACTTCTCTACTTAATGTTTTCGTTAAAAAACCTAAATTACGTCTTATGACTCTTTATTTAGGTCCTAACTACTTTAAAAAATAACATATTATAATTATACCTATCTCACCACAAGAGTCATAAATCAAGGAGATTTTCACAATTATAATTGTTCTCCTTATGCCCAACTTGGGACAGGTACCAACTTTAGAAACGTGTATGTTAGCAATTCATCAATTATTTAAAAATTTTAATGCCTTAACCTTATTTTGATGATTTCTAAACGTTTTAGTTGCTGATATTTTCCGCCTTGTTCTCTTTACTATTAGCCCAAATAACAATTGGAATAAGCAGTAAGGAAAGCACAGCACCAGCAATGGAAAGGGTTGCGTAACTAGAATGCGCCACAATCATTCCAGATAAACCTCCTCCTAATGCGCCAGACAAAGCAACTAAAACATCTACAGAGCCTTGTGTCTTGGCCCGGACAGAAGGTGAAGTAGAATCTACGATAATAGCTGTACCACTAATTAAACCAAAATTCCAACCAAGCCCCAGTAAAACAAGCGCTGTAATGAGTACACCGATTGAATCGGAAGGTCCGATCGCAGCTAAAATGCCAGAAACAAGGAGCGTAATCGCTGAAGCAATAACCATAACAGCACGGCCTGCTTTATCAACTAGAACACCAGTTATTAACGAGGGCAAAAACATAGCACCTATATGAAATCCAATGACAAGTCCTACTGCATTCAAACCATGCTCATGGTGTCCCATGTGTATGGGTGTCATCGTCATAATGGCTATCATTACAAATTGAGTTAGAACCATTACTGCAGCTCCTGCAAAAATACCTCTTTTGTTTATTGATAACAATCTTGAATCTTCACCTGAAAGTAAATTACTTGTTGAGCTTTGAGCATCTGATATTGCTTTTGCCACAATAAAGGGATCAGGACGAAGGAAAATGAATAGGACTAAACCAGCGAGTATATATGCTGCAGCAGCTAATATAAAAGGACCAGCTAAAGGAGGAATTCCAATTGATTTAGCAAACTCACCCATCACATTAACCAGGTTGGGGCCTGCAACTGCACCGAATGTAGTGGAAACCAGTGCCATACTAATCGCCTTTGCTCTTTGTGTGGAGTTTGCCAGGTCAGTTCCTGCGTAGCGTGCTTGTAAGTTTGTTGCCGTTCCAGACCCATAGATAAGTAGTGAAATAAATAATAGTAAAATGCTATTCATTAATGCTGAAACGACAACCCCAATGGCCCCGATACCTCCAGCCAAAAAACCTAACGTAAGTCCAGTACGACGACCAAACACTTGAGAAAATCGCCCCACCAGTAATGCAGCACCTGCTGACCCTAAAGTAAATAGCATCGTCGGAATTCCCGTTACGCTATCTGTACCTAACATGTCTTGAGCAAGAAGTGCCCCCACTGTAATTCCGGCAGCAAGACCTGCTCCTCCAAAAATTTGGGATAAGACAACAACCATTAATGTTTTTTTATATAGTTGTTGTTGTTTTTCCGGAGAACTAGTATAGCTTTGTAACAAATTTGATTGATCTTTTCCATTCTCTTTATGTAACACAACCTAACCTCGCTTTCTTAAAAATAAATTCTTTCTCATATTCCTCCACCTGGATTTGAATCATCAACATGCACACAAAAAAACAAACAATATATTGTATGAGAAACATTATTAACTAAGACCGTTTAAAAAGTGCATTACCTGTTTAATGCATCTTACTTCAAGTACTATACTTCTCAATTTGCTTCTTTAATTAAAACAAAAATGGCAACTTTAAAACAATTGCAATCATTTAGACTAGTTAGAGTATATTCTTGATAACACGAATCAAGATTCTTGGTATAAACATTAAGATGTTCCAAACTACTTCAAATAAGAGTGAATCCCGGATTTCTATAAGTATATCTTTTAAAATGCGACCCTTACCATACTTTTTCTCTTTCCTGATTTTCATCCTCTATCTCCTAATATATCAATATTTTCTATGATGACCAGGTTTTCTCCAATATTTGTAACCAAAATATGAGCTGTTAAAATGATAGTCTGATTCTTCATGTATTTCACCCTTTAGTTGACGAAGCTCGATTAATATTTTTCTAAAGCAGGTTTTAAAAATGCTTTAAAACTACTTGCTTCACTTGTTTCTACTTTTGTTAAAACATATGTTGCAGAAGTAGGAGTTGAGACTCTTTCTGACTTAATTTCTGACAGTTTGTTTTTAATTATTTCATCTTTAACCATTGAATAGGGTAAATATGAGACACCAAGACCATTCTCTATGAATCTTTTTGTAACTTCAACCTGGTTTACCACCATTGTTCGAACCAAAGGATAATGTCTTTTAATATCATTTAATAAGGAATCCCAATATTCTGGGTGGTTATGAGTTATTAGTCTGTAATTAGATAGAGCCTCGCTCTCCACAAGAGTTCTTCCATCATGGTTTGGATTAGGTCCAACTAAAATAACTTGTTCTTCGTGTACGATTTCAACATTTAGGTTTGTTTGCAAAGGCACTATTCTTGATAATCCTAAATCTGCTTTTCCATCGCTTATCTCTTCACCTATTTCGAAGGATTTAATTATATTTACAAACACTTCAATATCAGGGTTTTCATCTATAAACGCTCGTAACAACGAAGGTAAAAATGATGAGGCAATTTGAGGTGCTACCGCAATAGTTAACTTACGATTATAGCCTTGTTTCCAGGATTCAAAATTGTCGATTCCTTGTTCATACTTTTTAACGAATTCCTTTGCATAAGGTAGAAATTTATACCCTGCTGGAGTCAGAGTAACCGCTTTTCCTCTCCGTTCAAATAACTGGATATTAAGATGCTCTTCAAGACGCTTAATATGTTTTGTAATAGCAGGTTGAGTTAAATATAATTCTTCCGATGCTCTTCTGAAATTCTCAAACTTTGCAGATATAATAAATGTTCTTAGCCATCTAATATCCAGTGTAATCACCCTCTTAAAAACCTAATAACGGTTAGTTATTAAAATTTCCCATTTTTGTTAATTTTAATTATATACTTTATTCACTATAATTCAATTAACACCTTCGGATTCAAATATTATATTAAAGGGAGAGAACAAAAGTGGAATCTACTGTAAAGGATATTTGGGATGCAAGGTTATATGATGGGAGCCATTCGTTTGTATCGAAGTTGGGACATGATTTAGTTGAAATTTTGGCACCTAAAACGGGGGAGCATATTCTTGATATTGGATGCGGGACAGGAGATTTAGCAAATACACTCTATGACTATGGTGTTAATGTAGAAGGTATTGATAAATCGATAAACATGATATTTGAAGCACTGAATAAATACCCTCATATTAAATTTAAGGTTGAAGACGTTTTAGAATTGGAGTATAAACAACAATTTGATGCTGTTTTTTCAAACGCTACTCTGCACTGGATAAAAGAGGCTGAACTAGCTTTACAATGTATATATAATAGTCTGA
>JAPSLU010000193.1 GCA_031180405.1 Bacillus sp. (in: firmicutes)
GTTACACCAATCTGCCACCTGTTCATTGCTAGAGCGATAGTCTTGTATTCGTGACTTCCACAATGTCTTTTTGTCTGTCTGTTTCAACAAAAAAATCCTCCTCATAACTGATCTGAGGAAGATTGTTTCATGATGAAACTTGTTTTAATAGGTGGGCTATATTTGACGCTTACACTTCGACAACGGCAAGCAGTACCGGACGAAATGGATGACACGAACTTGCTCTAAGTTGGGTATTCGGCTGTTGTTTGCTAAACCTTATTCCCCCGAAGCAACGGGCAAAGTGGAACGCTTTAACAGGGTGGTCGACTCATTCCTGAGCGAAGCAGCGCTAGAGAAACCAAAGACGTTAGAACGGCTCAACGAGCTGTTTCAGGTGTGGCTCAGTGAGTGTTACCAAAACAAGCCACACTCCGCTTTGGAGAACAAGATGAGCCCAAAGACGGTTTTTCGCAGCGACAAGAAGGCGCTCCGGTTCGTCGAACCAGAAACGCTGGCGAATGCGTTTTTGCACAGCGAATCGCGCAAGGTAGACAAGTCCGGTTGCATCAGTTTCATGGGCAAAAAATACGAGGTAGGTCTTCCATTTATCGGGATGACAGTGGAGGTCGTGTACGATCCGGCCCACATCACAGAGCTGACCATCGAGTACGAGGGACACACGCCGTGGAAGGTGCGTGAGCTTGTCATCGGGGAACGGGCTGGAAAACGTCCACCTTTGCCAGAGCACTTACAATCCCAGCAAGCTGATTCTTCGAGACTGCTCACGGCAGCTGAAGAGAAAAACCGGAAGCGCAATGAGCGAAAAGCCCCTGCGATCTCCTACCGCATGGTAAGGAAGGAGGGCGTTGGCGATGTTTGAATCGTTTTATGGACTTAGCCGTGCACCATTCTCCCGAGACATCCCGACCAGCGAACTGTACGAGTCGGTCATTTTGCAAGAGACACTGGGACGTCTTGAGTATGCCGCCGAGCGAAGGTGGTTTGCCGTCATCACCGGCGACTGCGGAACGGGAAAATCGACGACGATCCGCCGCTATGCGGAAACACTTAATCCATCGAAGTTCAAGGTGCTCTATCTATCGGATTCGAAACTGACGCCTCGCCACTTTTACAAAGGTTTATTAGAGCAACTCGGTTGTGAATCCAAGTTTTACAGCGGTGATGCCAAGCGACAGCTACACAGAGAAATTGAACTCATGCAAGGGATTCACCGTCTGCAACCGGTCGTTGTTGTTGACGAGGCGCATCTTTTGGACCGAGAAATGTTGGAGGAAGTACGCTTTTTGTTGAATGTAAGGATGGATGCTCAAAGCCCGATGGCACCATCCTTGTTGGCCAAAACGAGCTTTGGGATCGACTTCAGTTGCAGGCATATGCCGCCATCCGTCAACGAATTGATTTGCAGTGCAAACTAACTCACTATGACCGTGCTGAAGCGGAAGCGTACATGAAACGGCACTTGGCGTATGCAGGAGCTACGCACGATATCTTCTCTGACGGAGCGATTGATGACATCTACCGATTTTCCAGTGGAGCCGCAAGGCTCATTAACAAAGTATGCACCCACTGCCTCATGTACGGTGCACAGAATGGTCACCGCATTATTGATGACCATATGGTGAAACGGGTCATACAGGGAGATTTGTCGTGATGGAGCGTTGGGGAGCTTTGACATTCAATGCTCAGCAGGATCAGTGGATGATTCGTTGGAAAGCTCATCAGGAAGTGCTTCGTTGCGGGGAGTGGTTTGGGCTTGCTGTCGGTCGACACAGTATCCCTTGTCGCTTAGAGCGAAATCCGGAGTGGTGTATTCTCATGCCAGGTGCCCGATTCCATTTGCGAATCCAGGATACGTACAAGGTGGAGATATAAAAATCGGCTGGGAAGTAGTGGCGAAGCCCTCCCTCTTCCCAGCCGATTTTTCCGGTCAAATAGGCATCAACTGGACACCATATAACGTCAATTTCTGGGCACGATAACGCGTCAGTAACACTTTAGATCGTACAAATTGGATTTTCATAGGGCACCTCGACGGTGAAAATGTAAATGAAGCAGATATCCTACTTTTTCTCCATCAGAGCAATCATTTCCTTTTCTCTTATTTTCAATCAACAAGGATCACGGATTCAGGTTAATAAGCGTCTAACAAATAATCCTATATAAAAAGATAAATATGATAAAAAGGTGCCATATATTAAGTAATTCATGCCGAAAATATAATAAGGAAACTCTTCACTTAAAAGTATAAATGGTTCTGTTGGAGATAATATATATGCAAAACATAAAGGTAAAACTTTTTCTAAAATGAATGAAGTAATCAAAGTTACAACAGCAACAGTATGAATTTTCCTATTGTAAAAAAAATGTGTTCTCCAACTAATCAGCAAAAATGGAACAGAATTTACAAGTATTCCCAAAAATAGTCCAGATACATTTTTATCTCGATCAATTGGTAAATCGGTGACGAATGTAAAACTATATACACCGATTAAAAATACAATAGCGTATATAGAAACGTATGCCATTCCTATTTCTACTATGGTTCTTAACCATCCAGTCTTTGTTTTTGTCATTAAAAGTCTCCTCTCTCAAAGAAACAATAGAGGTCTACAAGTTATTTTTGCAGACCTCTATATTAATAACATAATTATTTGTTGAGATTTTCCTTCTTCCAGTACAAACCAAATGCTTCTTGATCATCAGTTTGCACTTCTACAGCAAATACATTATCATTTTTCAATAATTTTTTTAAGTCTTTTCCTTTGGCAGTTCCTTCAATTTCAATGATCCCCTTGAAGTTATAAGAACCTTCTTTTTGAATGCCATCTAAAACCTCTTGTTGAATTGTTTTTGTACCAATAGTTACAGGATTATCTTCACTATCAATACCTCTAGCATATAATTCGGAGACTTCCAAGTTATAATCAGAAACCAAATCGTTAAAACTGTCTATGCTCATAGGGTTTCTTAGTGTAATTACAAATTGGTAATCATCATTGCTTTTGAACTTTTCCACTTTTTTATTTACTTTGTCTTTGTAATTCTCTAAATCATTTTTTGTTTTGATTTTTTTATATTCATAATCCGTTTGATTTTCAGTATCCAAGACGATCGATTCTCTATCTGGCACATATAAAGCACTTGATAATTGGCTATATTTAAATACACCCAGAAGTTCGGCTGTACCAGCAACAGTGTTGTAGTCCCCACCTGGATAAATTGGTGCTACACTAATTGAACCATAAGAAGAAACCCTAGGATCATTCATCGTATTTACAACTCCAAAACTACTAGTTACATAATAACTTGTGTTAGCACTAATACTCCATTGATCTCTAGAGACTGCCTCTAATTCATCATCTTTTCCATCACTGTTGTCATCCTCGTAATCATATTTAGGATCTGGCAAATTTGTAGAAATGAAAGAACCATCAAAACCACTTTTTGATTCATCACGCAAATCATATGTTGGGTAGTAGCTTATAAAACGCATCATCTCATTTTTTTGATTGGTACTATATTTAAAATCTATACGTGCTGTAATTTTGGGATATGTTGAATCTTTAGTTACTTTAAATGTTCCCGAATAGGGTTTCCACCATAATGTTTTTTCATATGATCCACTGTTTGACCATGTTGATGATGCGGCAAGTACTGAAGTAGCTGAAAGACAAATACTAAGTAATGCAGCTCCACTTAACAATACCTTCTTTTTAGACTTCATTACAACATCCCCTTTTCCCTTTAGAGTGTATAAAATATCGGATTAATCCCACTGGATTACTTTTGGAATTAATTCCATTTTTAGTTTATTAAAAAAAAGTTGAAAAAAATGTCGAAATATGCAATCGATTTAAAATTGAACATTAAGTACCGATTTTGTTTAGTTTGTTGAAGGGAATTTTAGACAATTTTAGGACAATATTACCTTCACTTGCATCCTGTAGGTACATTCCGATCATTTTTGTTTCAATTTTGTGTAGTTGTTGTTCTCGGAATCAAGGTAGACTTCAGCGGTGAACGTATGGAAAGAGTCCTCTTTCCCAGCCGACTTTTTCGGCCAAACAATGCATCAACTTTCGGACACCATGCGACGTCAATTTCTGGGCATGATACAGCGTCAGTAACACCTTACGATTATGGATAACCAAACTAGTCACACCAGCGATAATATTACAACCAATAACTTTGACTACTATTCGTTTGCTACTTTATCCATTTTTTTATCACCATTTTCTTTTACAAGTGATGCTATTTTATCTCGATGTTTTATAACTAATCCAAAGAAGTACATACTAACTGCCCCAGCTATAATTATCTCAATACCTATCACCCATGATGGAATATACGCTCCTATGGTTATCGATAAAGATCCAACTATACTCGCTCCCCGAAAAATCAATCCATTAATCGCTAAGTAAGAACTTCGTTTCTTTTCTGGAACGATATCTGCTAACAATCCCTGGATTGTAGGTGTTGCTAATAATTCCCCGAAGGTTATTATACACATTGCCAATATTAGTATCCAAGGATTAGAGTTAGTTGCAATGATAGCATACCCAGTCGAGTAAACTAGAAGGCCTACACCTAGAAGTTTGCGATCAGTGAAGCGTGTAAGAATTTTTTTAGTGAAATATACACCGCAAATTATTATCACAGCGTTTACCATATTCAATATTGCATACATCTTAGTTCCATCAATAATGATGGTAAACTCACCAAACGAGAATAATGGGTATGCAGGAATTACATTAGTAAATCTAACTGCTGAGTAGTGATGAAACTGCGTTTCAATACATAGCTTTAATAGTAATGCAAGCAGATATATTTTAAACATGGAGTCTACGATTATAACTTTGTAACTGCTAACGATTTCAGTTATCCCAATTTTACTATTGTTATTATTAATCACTTCACTATCTGGTATATAAGTATCGACAATAAAAAACTTTAGTAAAATAATCGAAGAAATAGATATAGCAGTTATAATCAATAGAAGTTCAAAAAGATGCGTTTGAAACAGTAGAGCTCCTCCTAAAGCTCCCATTATTAAAGCGACATGATACGCCCAATATCTCAAACTGTATATATATTTTCTGTTTTCCGTTGTACTTGCATCGATTATCATCGCTTCACTAGCAGGTCTGGAAATACTTTGACATGCAGAAAAAATAATCAAAGAAAAATATATTGCCCATGGCGACTCATACCATGGTGAACTAGCTAACACCATTAAGAGTGTAGCAACTAGCCGAATATATCCGGATTTTAACATCACTATTCTACGTCCAAATTTATCAGCAAGATGCCCACCGTATAAACCACATATAATACTTATAATAACGTTTATTAGAAGGATAAAGCCCGTAATAGTTGGTCCCAGTTTTGCAGCAAAATAAATAGCCATGAAAGGAAATATAGCATTGCCTACCATTACGGAAATAAAATGCTCTATTATCCTTATTTTTACATTTCTATGCAATTGATAAAAATGCACAAATTCCCTCCATCGTAGTTCATTGTATTTTAACTAAAATTCAATTATAAAATTAATATTCTTCAGGTAACTCAAGTTTTCCCTTGGGTACACGGACCAAAATATGGTGGGACTGAATGTTCATTAACGATCACCCAGTCCTCACCTAAAATTTTCAGCAGTATCACCAAGAACTTAAGCCAAATTGCTTTAATTTCTTCAGTAATCTGGTTCTACTTGTTAGTGAATTTAACAGTAAATGCATCATCAGCAAAATCATCTTCAATCTTAAATCCGTGACATTTACTAATAGTTAAAACTAAGAACTCCAATATGTTTATTTGTTCTTGGCTATTCTCGCAATACTCGTTCTCTTAATTCAAGCTGACGATCAATGCTATTCTGTAATTTTTCTGCAAGAATCTTCACATTTGGTAATTGCATAATCTTCATATGATCTCCTGGAACAAATTCTATCTCCATTTCTCTCTCTAATAATCTTTCCCATCCAATCCGAGAATCTTTCTCCATATCAATTGCTTTAAAAAGAGTAACATGACCATCATAGATTTGAGGTTTACTTGTAATCAATGCTCTTAGGAAAGACATATACGTGAGTACCAATATTCGTTGACGTTCAATAGAAAAATCTGAACCCACCAAACCTCGACCTAGCTCCATTTTATAGATAATCTTTAACCGTCCTTCAAAATCAAGTCTCCTTAATTCTTCAAGAACCTCTGGTGAAGGATAGTATCTACCAGCGTATCCTAAAAACAAATCAAACTCATCTATTTCTTCTACATACTCAGGCACAAAAGTATCAAACAACCCTACAAAAGCAACTTCATAACCACGTTCTTTAAGTTGTCGTCCCATCTCAACAGCTAAGTTGCCACCAGAACTATAACCAGCTAAAATGTATGGGCCGGTTGGTTGAAATTTTATTAGCTCTTGAATATAATCGTGAGCCATTTCTTCAAGAGTTTGATTTTCTATTTCTCCTGTCTTTTGGAATCCATAAACTGCACGATTTTCATCTAAGTGGCGAATTAACTCACGATACCCCCACAAGTAACCGTTTGGAAAATGAACAAGGTATATGGGTAAAGAATTACCCGATTTAAGTCGAACAAATCGTGGTTGTTTTTTTAGCTCATTATTTGCTACGATACTACGAATGTAATGTGCAATCTCTTCAATAGTAGGTTCATTCAGTAATATGTTAAATGGGATTTCAACGTCATATTTCTCTCTAACTTTTTCAACTAGTCTTACTAAGAGAAGGGAGTGACCACCAAGATCAAAAAAGTTTGCATTAATACTGACTGGCGAGATTTCAAGGATATCCTCCCATATTTGTTGTAGACCTTGCTCGGTTAGATCCCGTGGTGCTTCATAAGACTCTTCCAATAAAACATTTTCCTCCAATTCATATTCAGTAAGTCTTTTTCTATCAACCTTCCCATTCGGCGTTTTTGGGATTTCATCTATAAATACAAAGAAACTAGGAACCATATAAGATGGAAGAATCTTGCCTACGTACCTTCTAATGCTTAATACATCTATTTTTTGTTTATTACTTCCTAAAAGGAAAGCTACTATTCTTTTTTCTTGTAAACTTTTACTTTGTATAAGGACTACAGCTTCCTCAATTCCAGGATGATTATTAAGAACCTCTTCAATCTCTCCAAGTTCTATCCGATAACCGCGGATCTTCACCTGATTGTCTACCCGTCCTAAATATTCAATCGTACCATTTGGTAGCCACCTTGCTAAGTCCCCGGATCGATACATTAGTTCGCCTGGGATAAATGGATTTGCTACGAATTTTTCATCAGTCAGTTCAGGCTGATTCAAATATCCTTTTGTAACGCCTGCACCGCCAATGAGTAACTCTCCTGCTACCCCAATTGGTTGAAGCTGTTCATCTTTCATAATGTATATTTGAACATTACTAATCGGTTTACCAATTGTTATTAACTCATTCGGTAACATGTTACGTTGTACTGTTGTTGCCACACTACACTCCGTTGGCCCATACTCATTAACCAGTTCAATTCTAGGGTTTAGGTCTTTACTCTTCTGGATAATATTCTTTGTTACGCTTTCTCCTGCCAATGTAATAATGCGCAATGATTTACTTGTTTCCAAAGTCAGAATTTCAAGTAAAGCAGAATATAAAACAGGGACACATGTAAAATGTGTAACCTTATATCTCGATATTATCTTGCAAATTGAACCGGGATCTTTCGCCTCTTTTTCCGTAACAAAAATAACTCTTCCCCCTGCAAACAGCGGCGTAAAGAAATTCGTTACAAATGAATCAAAAGAAAAAGAAGATAGTTGTAACACAACATCATTCTCTGTTAATTCATATTCTTCCCTTCTCCAGAGTAGCGTGTTACACACGCTACGATGTTCAACACAAACTCCTTTTGGTCGACCTGTCGACCCTGAGGTATAGATAATATAGGCTAAATTATCGGAAGATGTTAGCTGTGACAAGTTACCCTCTGGCTGCTTAGAAATAGTTAACCGATCTCTGTCCAAACAAATAATATCAGCTGAAGTACTTGGAATTCGATCCAATAAATGCTCTTGTGTTAATAAAAGTGGAACACTTCCATCTTCAAGTATATATACGATGCGATCTGCTGGATAATGTGGATCAATTGGCATGTAGGCTGCTCCGCTCTTAAGAATTCCCAGTATGCCAATTGCCATCTCTAAAGAGCGCTCAACAGAAATACCGACTAATTTACCTGGCCCTATCCCCTTATTTGTTAAATAATGAGCTAATTGATTAGCGCGGCAGTTTAGTTCCTGGTAAGTCAACGAATCTCCTTTGTACATTACTGCTATGGCGTTTGGTGTTTTTAATACTTGTTCTTCAAAAAGAGAGTGTATATAGACGTTACTGTCATACATTTTCTTTGTATTGTTAAATGTATGAAGTAATTGGTCCCTCTCACCTTCTGTTAATATTTCGAGTTGTT
>JAPSLU010000194.1 GCA_031180405.1 Bacillus sp. (in: firmicutes)
ATCGTTTTTACGAAGACAAATTAGATTATGATAAATGGTGCTATTCATTTAGAAAAATGTTGTGATTTAACAAAGGGTAATGCTGCGTCAGGCCAGGTGCCTTTTTCTTATGCAACAAACGGGGCAGTTTTGTGGAAAAGGATTTTTTTTTAATTTATAAAAGCAATTTTTGAACCTATTTGATAATAAGTAATACTTAGGAAGGAAACAAGCTTCACAATAATAAACATAATAATGACAAAATTGAAACAATTTAGTGTTTTATTCGTATAGTTAGTAAAAGGGAGGGGTTTTGAAGTATCTGGCTATTGGAATTGTTTTATCAATAACTGGTGTTTTGTTATCATTGGGTTTTTGGGAATTAAGTAAGGCTTACTTGGTGACAGGAGAAATTGGATTATTTTTTTAGCAATTTCTGTTCTTATGTCAGGTTCTATAGTTGGTACCCACCGTGTGAGGGCTGGTTTAGAAGCACCTGATTCTCCTGACGAAAGACAGAAGCGAAAAAGAACAAGTATTGGCTCAGTTTTTATTGGATTACCAAATATTATAACTGCGTTCCTTCTTTATTTCTTTCTTAACTAATAGGGTAAATCTAATTATTTAGATTGATCTGCTGCCAGTATAGGTGGCCTTTTTTTTGACTAAAGGACAGGTTAGCTATAAATAGCATAGATTCCTTTTTACTTGTTAAAATTTAAATTTGTATCTTTTGTTTTATTTTAGCTGTAATCGGAGGCCATTCGTATGATAAGAAGGTATAAAGCATATTTTTTGGTAATTTTATTAATCATTGCAGCTTTAGCTATCTTTGATAGTATAAACAGTTCAAATGTTGCGGAAGATGTCCGAAAGGAAAAGGATAAGTTAGCTTCTAAAGTTACAAGGTTAGAAAAAGAAAATGAAAATAGGTCTAATCTATTCGTTGAGGTAAGAGAGGAAAAGGAGGACTTAGAAGAAAACCTTTCTCAAATGGAAGAAGAAGTTGAATCTTTAAGATCTGCCTTTGAATATCAAGAATTTACTGCGGCAATAGATACTATTGAGTCTTACAAAGCTTCACAATCATTTCAGGAAGCAACTAAATTTATGGCCTTTAAGGCTGGACAGGGTTACTTTACAACAGACAAAGCAGGGAACTGCCCTTGTGGTTTTGGCTTTTAATGGCAAAGGATTTGAATGGATACCAAATGCTGTTCTGGATCTTAAGGAATTCAGAATTGAAAAAGATAAAGTATACCTTACCTATAATACTGTTGAAGATATCAAAAACAATTATCAATTTGTTATGACTAAGGCGATAGGAAGGTATGATAGTGTGAAAAAGTGGAGAATAGAAGACATTAAACTTGTAACAAAGGAAAAATAAAAAATACAAACTATATTGTGAAGAACTGTACTTAAACAAACGGGTGCTTTTCTTCAATATCAAGAGCTGATAAACCAGCTCTTTTCTCATGTCGTAGAATAAAAATTCTTTCATTGCTTAATTTCCTTTCGTATGTATTTTAATATAATTCAGAGAAAAACATTTTGTGATAAAATACACTTAAATGTGATTAAAGTTATTATAAGGGGTACTAAAGTGAAAAAAAATGAACTATTTAACCTTACTTTTAGCGATTACCTTTATGGTGGGATGTACGAACACAGAAGATGTATCAGTTACAGAAGAAAAAACAGTTTCGCAAGTAACCACAGCTAATACAACCGAAAATAGCAATCAAGAGGAAACTGAATTTGAAGAAACTACTACAATTATTGATGAACCAGTAGAAAAGGAAGCTCCAGCCCAACAAAATAATGAACTATTCCCAGGATACAAATTGATTGAAGTTGATGGTGGAGATTTATCGGGATATCGTCAACCTAGCTGCTTTCAATTCTTGCAGTTTATCTAGCAAGTATTAGCTCTCCATATGCATTTACGGTACTCGTATGGGTAACGGGTGTTATGGGTGTTATTTTATTATTATTTGTAATTCCAGAAATATATCAAAGGAGGTGGAGAGTAAAGGATAAAGTAATATCTGCAAGTTAACTTCCACCCACTTTACTTTACTCCGTATAATTACAATCCAAACCACCCACTTAAAAACTTTAGTGGGTGGTTTATTTTGGAACTGTTATTTTCTTTTCTTCTTGAAGAATCCTTTGAAAATAAAATGAGTCTTTTTGCCTACGACTGTTCTCCTGTGTTTTCCTTTAAATTAATACACTTTTCAACACTTATCTTAGAAAATTAAAGAATAATATTAATATTGTTATATTTTAACTTTTTTGTAAATTTTAATGATATGCTAATTGGTAATGAGGAAACTCGAGATATTAGACTATATCATTTAAAAAGGGGAAGGTAGAATGAAATGGAACAAGATCCGAAATCAAATTATACTGGCTGTGGTTTTGTGCTTCAGTCTAATTGCAGCTAATCCAACTCACGCTGCAGAGAAAAAATTAAGTTTAACTGTATATAGCCAGGATAAGAGTAACTGGTGTTGGGCAGCAGCAGGACAATCGGTTATAAGATATGTAAAAGGAACAGTAAAGACGCAGTGCCAGCTTTACATGTGGGGAAAAGGATATAGTAGCTGTTCTACAAATGAAACTGGTTCAATTTCTACACAATTTTCAAACATGTTTAAGGAAATGAATTTTAATTACACTGGCGATGTGATATCTTCTGCTTCGACATTTAGCGGTGTTATATCTCAAATAAACCTAGGTAGACCAATGATTGCCAGAATGGGATGGACAAGTGGAGGAGGTCATTTTGCAGTCATTTATGGATATGATGATGGTTCAACAGATTATATAAATTGGACTGATATTAATTATGGAGGAACATCATACTATAAAAAAACAACCTATTCATATTTTAAAAGCAACTCCAGTTGGGATTGGACGCATACACGTTATAACATCTATTAATCGGGAGGTAAAAGTATGAGAAAAAATATAATAGTATTAGTTACTCTATTGATTTTTTTAATAGCAAATCCAGCGGGAGCTGAAAGCAATATCCCTGAGGGAGCAAAAGATTTCGCTGATAAAAATTTTTTAGAGATTGTGAAAGGAGAACTCGATTCCCCGAGCGCTGGTAATTTCAATCTGAATCAAAATTCAACGAATATCACTTTTGGGCCATTATTCGAAGTTTATACAATGTCAAAATCTTTTGTTACAGAACAAAATTCAGACCATGAAAAGGGTATTCATCAAACTGGTGAGTATATAGCAGTTGTATATCAGGATGATAAACCAATTAATGTAATTGGAACTTATAAAAACGAAGCTGGCGTTTATGAAATGTCAACTTTTGGGTATGGTTTCGATTTGGCAAAGAAGCTTGATAAATTAAAAGAGGGAGAAAAAATACTCTATGAAGCTCCCTTTGATGCTTGGTATGTTTATACTGGAAAAAAGGTAAAACCACTAACAGAAACAGCAAAACAATTAATGAAAGAAGAAAAGAGCACCAAGGATTTTCAAAATGATATACATGAAAGATACAAGAATCTTGAGAACAATTCAGAAATGGGAGGCGGTATAGAAACATCAGAGAATAGTGAAAAAGAACCTATACTTTATTCTGTTATTGGCGTTTTGGGTATCTTTTCAATATTTCTTTTCTTTAAAAATCGAAAGTTAAAGAAAAACTAAATTCGTTAGTATGCATCCCTTTCCTTGATGGAAAGGGATTTTTTATATTTACAAAGAGAACGAGAAATTAAAGATTAAACTATCAGTGTTTTCTTAGTTTTGTTAAATCAAAAAATCTTGGCCCACAACCCTTTCTATGCACGAAAAGTGATATATTATGCATTTTTAGCATTTTTATAAAAATCATTTAATAAATGGTTAAATACATCTTAATCCTTTCATTAAATCAATTAATGTTCTCTTATGAAAATACTCTATTAATTAATGTATAAAAATTTTGAAAGTAGCAAACAATGATACTAATAATCTTTTAAAAAGAAGGAAGCTTGATAAGTTGAGTGAACAAAAAAATAAATACTGGCTAAGCACTCATTGTGGCATTCCTGAAACAAGTAAACAAATATTAAATGAGTTTTTATTAACACTCAGAGTGGAAAATAAAGCGATCGCAACAATTACTATATATCGAAGGATTTTAGAAAAATTTCTAAGTGAATGTAGGACTCCTTTAGGCAAGCTGACCTCTATTGATGTAAAGAAATGGTTAGATGTATTCTCTGCAGGAAAGAAGCCAAAAACTGTAGATTTGGTCTTAGCTGCACTCTCTAAATTTTTCAACTTTTGTTTAGAAGAGGAATATATGGAAACCACGGTTATCAAAAAGCGATGGAAACCAAAAATACCGCAATCTTTGCGAAAATATCTGGATGAATATGAATATGTTCATGTAAAGCGTACTGCAGAATATTTGCCAATTAGAGACCGGGCATTGGTATTATTTCTTTTTTCATCTGGCTGCCGAGTATCCGAAGCATCCAATTTAAATTTACAAGATGTCAATATAGAAAAACGGACAGCAGTAGTCAAAGGGAAAGGAAATAAATTAAGGCATATTCACTTTACAGAAGAATGTGCGCTAGTGTTAATCGAGTATTTACAGACTCGTTCAAGTGATCCTACAGAACCCTTATTTAAGAACAAATTTGGTCAGCGCCTCCTAAAAGGGGGGATTCAGCAAGTTCTGAAGAAGTTAGGGAAAAAGGCAGGGCTTGTTCAAAGCTTCCATCCTCATTGCTGCAGGCATACATTTCCACAAATATGCTGGCGAGAGGTGCTACCCTCCATTTTATTGCGAATGAACTGGGACATACCAATTTGAATACGACACGTGTTTTTGCTCGAATACCGACTGAAGATATGATCTTAAAATATCAAAATATTATGGGTTGAAATCTATGAATTTAGAAGTGCAACAATCTTTTTTTAATGACCAGCAATCTCGGTTTAGTCCAGAAACAATCCGTGGCTATAAAATTGCTCTATCCCAGTTCTTTTCGTATTGTCCTAAAAAGGTAGATGAAGTTAAAACAAGTGGATGGCTGTGATGACTGAGAATGGGTTAAAAACACGCAGCATTCAAATGAAGCTGTCTGCACTAAAATCGTTTTATCAGTATTTTTTACAGGTCTTTTTCTTATTCAACAAACGGGGCAGTTTTGTGGAATAAGGTTTAGAAGAATGAAATATGAATATATTCACATTAGAAACTATTCGAAGGGGGTGTTTAATTTGAATAATCACGATGAAACACCTGAAGAAAAAAGAGAACGAATAAGACAAAGTGAATTAAAAAATAATCCAACTGGTTCCTTACAAGATTCATTAAATAGAGGAAGTAATGGGAATTTAAATGATTTAACTGGTGGTATGGGCTGGAAAGGTACAGGAGTATTAATTGTTGTATTAATAGGTGGATTTGTTTTATATAAACTGATTTTTTGAAGTTAAGCATATTCATCTATAAGTAGCTTATTTTCAATTCCAGCTGTTAATCAGGCAGCTTTTTTCTTATTTAACAAAAGGGAGGTTAGTCAAAAGAGGACTTTTCATTATTAAAATCGAATAGGAACAAATTTAAATTCTTTATTTCTGAAGAAGGTGTGGTTTTATTTGGTAACCAAGATTTTTAAGATGTTGACTATTTTGAGCGGATTAACATTGCTGGGATATGTTATTTACAATTGGAATGATAATTCTGATAAAAGTTTTTTAACTATGCAGATGCTTATGGTGTGTATGTTTATTTTTGGAGGAATAGATAACTTATTAACTGAGCAAAGGTCTCTGAAGATGATAGGGGGGTTATTCTTTGTAGTAGCAATCTTTATCGCAATTGTTTCGATTAATAAATATATCTATTCAGGGTGATTTGAACTAAAAACCTTTTTGTGCTAACGGGGCAGGTTAGTTGTATTAAGAAAAACTAAAACCTAAAAAGGATTCCCCAAAATATGTTAAGTTGTTGTTTTGGAAACAACAACTTTTTTAATATGAGAAAAAACAGACATATATTATCCGAATATCAAATACTAGAAAATAACTTCTGCAGATAGGAAAAAACTTAAGACTTTTTGTTTCCTTGCCATGTCTAACAACTAGAAAGAAAAAAGGGGGAGGCGCATTTGGAAGTGAAAAACCTAATCAATAGAGCAAGAAAGGGAGATGATGATGCTTTTTACGAATTAATCCAAATCCATAAAAGCAGATTATTAAAAATAGCCTTGGGTTACTTACATAATGAAGAGGAGGCATTAGAAGCTTTGCAGGAAGTAACTTTTAGGGCATATCTTTCATTGAATAAAGTGAAACATGCAGAATACTTCTCAACATGGATTATTCGGATTATGCTCAATTACTGCCATGATCAAAGTCGTAAAAGGAAAAGAATCGCAGATCCTAGATATATAGATAACTTAATGGAGACGAAGAATTACAGCCAGTCGTTAGAAATCGAGGAAGCATTACTAAAAATAGATTCGCGTTTTCGGGAAGTCATTATTTTAAAGTATTATAACGACTTAAAAATAAAAGATATTGCCGAAATTCTCGAAAGGTCGGAGAGCACCATTAAAACCTGGCTGTATAAAGGCCTAAAGGCACTCCAGGTTCAATTAAATAAGGGTGGTGGGCTAAATGTTTGAAAGAGAAGAAAGTGAATTGGCTGAATCAAAAAAAATAATTAAGGATATATCCATTTCTGACGATCGATCTGATCAGGCAATCCTTAGGGGGATACAGAAAGCAAAGGCAGAGAAAAAGAAAAAGAGAAAGCAGCTGCCTATAAAGACGTTCACTGCTGCAAGTATATTAGGGCTTGCGCTTATAACATCTGTTAATGTATCTGAACCAGTAGCAGATTACATGGCAAATGTACCTGGTATGGGGAAAATCGTTGATTTTGTCCGATATGACAAAGGGCTACTGGCAGCTGCTGAAAATAACTATATTCAAAAAGTGGATTCTAGTGTCAATCACAAAGGTATAGAGTTTACTTTGAATTCAATTATTCATGATGAAAAAGAATTGATCATTTTTTATAAATATCAATCAGATGAAGATGACGCAGATATTTTCCCAGAAAGTCTTCAATTGCTTAATGGCAAAGGAGAGGTTTTGCCTTATCATATAGTTGGTCAATATTGGACAGAAAGTAAGGATTCCTTGCTGGAAATCAGGGTTCCCTTAGAAGGAGGTGATTTGCCTGATGATTTAATTCTTTCCACTCAGTTTTATAAAGATAAAAAACTGTTAGATGAAGTTTGGGAGATTCCCTTTACATTAGATAAAGAAAAATTTGCTGAAAAGAAAGTATATAAAGTGGATAAAACATTAGAAGTAGAAGGGCAGCAATTAACGATCAAGGACGTAACTTTGTACCCTTCTCAAACAGCTGTACATGTATCTTATAATTCGCTAAACAGCAAAAAGATATTTGGCTTTAATGACTTGCATCTAATAGATGAGAAAGGTGAAATATGGAATTCAAGTGTAATAGAGACTACACAAATCAATGAGAACGAATCGATCATATATTTGCAGAGCAGCTATTTTACCAATCCTAAAGAATTATATTTGCGTTTCAATTCAATCCGTGCGCTTGATAAGGATGAGCTCATGGTTGAAGTAGACCCGATAAAAAAGGAAATACTGAAGGCGCCGATAGACGGAAAATTAACAGATGTACAGATAAAGCCGGGTGAGATTGCCATTAAATTAGAAACAGATTCTAATCAATTCAATTCGCAAATTTTTATGCATGCAATAGATGCAAACGGAAAGGTGATCGGTAAGGATTCACCATTTGGAGTCAGCATGTCGCCTGTCGACAATTATATATGGTATTATGTTCCCTACCCATCTGGAGCAGCTGGCTTAGGACCTGTTGAACTGGAATTGCTTGATTATCCATCCTCTATCAGGGCAGAGGCTAATATAAAAATAAAGTAATAGCTCTATGCAAGCTCATCAGGGACCTCTTTTAATAAAAAGTTAATTCTTTGGAGAGAATGGCCCCTGTCTGCCAGCATATGTACATTCCATTTTAGATAATTCCTAACCTTAATAATATCATTTCTTAAATAAATAGAAACTAAATCCTATAGTTCCTAATTAAGATAAAGGGTGCTTATGTACAAAAGCAGCTGCTAATCAGGCAGCTGTTTTACTTTTTGAACTAAAGGGGCAGGTTTATTGAAAAAGGAATTATGGAATTCAAAATTGAATTAAATATTAATAATATAATAATTTTAAGGAGCGTTAATGTGAATAATTGAGAAATAGAAACAATACAAGAGCTAACAGACAAGAAACAATGGTTAGAAGCCTTTCCGATTATGAAACAGTTACGAACTGATTTGACTGAAAAGACATATCTGGACTTACTTGAAGAAATGAGGAAAGATGGGTATTTTTTATATGCTCTATATAAAGATAATCAAATTGTATCTTTAGCTGGCTTAAGTTGGAG